>NZ_CALINL010000303.1 GCF_938045225.1 uncultured Campylobacter sp. | reverse complement strand
AAGCCGACATCAAGGCGTGCGCGCACTTTGGCTGTTATAGCGCGACCGCGGTCACGGCGCTAACTGCCGAAAACACGGACAAGATCAAAAATATCGTTTCGCTAGATCCCTCATTCATCGCCGACCAGCTCGAGATGCTCGCGGCCGAGTTTAGCTTCGACGCCGTTAAAATCGGTATGCTATTTAATGAGCCCATCATGGACGTCGTGCAGGGTTTTTTAGAGAAAAACTCTGCTCCCGTGGTGCTAGATCCCGTCTGCGTCTCGAAAATGGGCCACAAACTCATCAAAGATAGCGCCATCGAGCGGCTAAAAGAGCTGATGAAATTTGCCGCCGTTACGACGCCGAACCTGCGCGAAGCAGACGTGCTTTTCGGCGATGATTTTACGAATCTGCCGTGCGACGTGATCGTGAAAAAACACATCGTCGCCGGCAAAAGCATCGACACGCTCTACCGCAAGGACGGCAGCGTGCAAAACTTTGAGACGCCGCTAGCCGACCCGCTAGTTATCATCGGCGCTGGCTGCACGTTTTCTAGCTCGCTAGCCTGCCTGCTCGCTCGCGGCCAAAGCCTAGAAAGCGCCATCCAGCAAGCCAAAGAGTATATATATAACGCTATAATCAGCGGCATCGACACGAATCTAGGCGTGAGAAAACTGCTAAATCACGGGGTTAAATTTTAAATTTAGCGTGCTTGACGCCGTAAATTAGAGCAAGAATAAAAGAATTTGCGAGGATTTATGAGTATAAGCCACAAAACGTCTTTTATTATTATTTTTCTAATCGCGGCGACGGCCGTCTACTTAAATTTATACGACGGACGAGAGTTAGCACGAAACTACGAAAAAAATCGTATCGAGATTTTAGCATTGCGCGATTTTGCGCGCGAGATTAGGCCTCGCGAAGTTTGGTTTGACCTGCGCTTAGACGGAGCCCTGGTTGAGACGTTTAGCGCCGTGAGTGCCGATAAAAACCAAACCGCGAGCTTCATCCGCGTAGATAAGCGAACGAGCGTGCAGGAGCCACTGCGGATACTGGGCTGGGATGAGCAGACTTTTGGCGAACTAAAAGCCAAACTAAAAAGCGCAAACGTCATAGGCGTAAGAATCTGGGGCAACGAGGCGTTTGGAGGTGAGCGCAAGACGACGTTTATTATCGCAATGAGGGCTTTGGGGGTGCTTATTACGAGATTTTTGACGACGCTTCGGACGAGATACTGCGAGGCGACAAAGAGGCGGGCTGCGAGGACAGATTTCATTCAGATGGCGTAGCTTTGATTTATGACGGCGGGGCTACTGTGGATTTTATGTGCGTAAATAAAGACGGCAAAAATATAAAACGTAGATAAAAATCTAAATTTTAGATTTACGCTTTAAATTTAGGGTTTGGTTTGGCGGTTAAATTTGATCCGAAGCGAGGAGAGATAAATTTACGGGCGGTTTTGTTAAATTTGACTGCCGATGAGCGGGTTTTTGTCTGGCTTGCTCGTTAAATTTGGATGCGGATAATGGCGACAAATTTGACTGTTTATACTGATTGCTATTAATCGATTGCATCCCACGGCATTATACGAGCTATTTGGCTACTTAGCTTGTCGGCTTGATCTTGCGTTAAACTTTCCACCGAAGAAACTCTATAGAATAAATGTTTTCTTTTTTTCACTATAAAAACTTGGGTGGGGGTAAATGGAAAATAATATGTACGGCAAAAAGCCAAATCCTCGCTTTTTATAACCGTATCTCCGAAAATATATCTGTTTATGACGATCCTGTACCTATAAATTTCAATGTAGTTAAAAAATATAAGCTTGTACAAAAGCCTACCCAAAAACAAAGAACCCAGAATGCCCAGCGCCTGCATCCAGCCTCTATAATATATCGCGGTAGGTAAGGCGGGCACGAGCAGGAAAAAGCTATACTTGATAAAATCAAACATTACCATGAGCGGATTTCGCTTGTCTAGTCTGTAAAGTAGCTCCGACCCTTTATTTTCTTTGCCTGGATTTTCGTTCATATCCTCCGCCTAAAGTCAAATTTTAAATTCATCCAGCCTAGTTTTATGCAAACGGCGAGCGGTTAAAATCGTCAAGTTGCGCCGCCGTTTAAATTTACGCCGACTTTCAAATTTGCGGTCAAATTTAACCCGCACTCCCGCTTAGTCGCCGTCAAATTTACCTAAAGCTTATCTGCGCGTCGTCCGTGCCGTCTTCTAGCGAGATGTTGTAGCCGCCGGTGTTTGGCGGGCGTTTATAGATATCTTGCGGGCGGATATCCAGCACCTCATCGCTGAAAAATACGCACTCGCGCTCGCCCGTATCCACGTCGCGCACCCAGATTTTGCCGTCGTCGACGATCTCCTCGTCAAACTCTATCACGCGGTTTTCGTAGATTTTGCCCAGCAGTCGCTCGTGCAGGCGGTTTTCGCGCTCAAACTCCAGCTGCGCTTGCAGACACTCCGCTTCGTCTATGAAAATAGGCTCTAGCGCGATCTTGTCGCCCTCTAGCACGCACTCGAATTTCTCCAGCGTAGAGCAGTCCACCTCGCTGCCGCCCAGCCTCACGACGTCTTTGTTGCGCATGAAGTAGCGGTTGGTGAGGTTGCCCATCAGCGCCTCGTACGCCGTGCCGCCGATCGCGCGCTTGAGTAAAAACTCGTTTTGAAACGCCAGCACCAGCTCCACCTCGCACTCGCGTAGGATCTCTTCGTTTAGCTCGGTATTTTCGCTCAGCAGCTTTGCCGACTCGTCGAGAAATAGGCTAATAGGCGTCTTTTGCTTCATCGTTACGCGCTTTAAAAGCTCTGGCAGGAAGCTGTTTAGCAGGAAGCTCAGCGCGCTTTTGTCGCAGCTAGCGGCGTTAAATATCACGATCTTGCCGCTATTTAGCAGCCCTGCGATACTCGCGTCGCCCGCAGTGCCCTCGCCGTCGCCGTTTAGCGAGTCGTCGTTCATGAGGCCAAGAAAGGGCGACATCATCATCGAGTAGTTGCGAAAATCATCTCTCGTGCGCTCGTCGCCGATGTCCTTGTAGCGGCTCGTCGCGTCCAAAAACTCGTCCGCGGTGGCCAAAAATGCGCGGTTTATCATTATCGTTTCACGGGTGAAATTTAGCGTCGAGGAGTCGAGATTGTCGCAGATGAGGCTCAGCGCGTCTTTAAACTCGAGCATTTTTTCTAGGTCTTGCGAGAGGCGCAGTATCGTAGCGACGTCGAAGGTAAAGTCCCGCGCGAGCGTGCGTACGTCGGCGTAGAACGCATCCGTGTAGCAGTCGTTTAGCGGAGTGATTTTTTTAGCGAAAATTTTAAGCGCCTTTAAAACCTTAAAAAACTCCGTCGCGATGCTCGAGCCAAACTCCTCCCAAAACTTCTCCCTTGATTCCATCGGTTTTTTTACGCAGTTTTTGAAGTCTCGCGGCTTCATCGAGGCGATGAGATTTATCGGCGCGTCCAGCCTCGCGCCCACGCTCACGACGTCTTTTAGGCGGCCTGCTCTGCGTGCTAGAGCCTTGATCTTGGCGCTCTCGCCGCCTTTATAATCCACTGCAAACACCGCGTAGCCGTTTTGCATGCGGTCAAGCAAATTCGGATATATCATCGCCGTCGTCTTGCCGCTGCCCGTTTCCCCGATGATGGCTGCGTGCGTGAAGTCGCTAGGTATCAGCGCGCCTTTTTTCTCCGCGTTTTCCCGCGTTCTCGTAAATCCCATTATTTTTTGCATATTTTTCCTTGTCGGGGGCGATTGTAACGAAATTTGGTTTAAAGATTTAAATTTGACAAGGCGGGGAGCGGGTTAAATTTGCCGCGGGGACGGGATGCGAAGCTAGTCTGCAAAACCCGCACCACGAAAGTGCTAGATCAAATTTGAGCTTTAGCGGAGCAGGGCGGGTCGCACCGAAATAATTGTCGTCAATTTTGGGCTCAAATTTGCCAAAAGGCGAGCTAAATTTACTCTGCTTTTTTGCAGACGGCGGCCGAATGCGTGAGCAGATCGTGTAAATTTAGCGCGTCCTTGCGAAAAAAGCAGAGGCAAAGTCCGACCACGCTAACTCCTGAGAGCAAAAAACAGATGTAACGGAGTAAAACACGTGCGAAGCCGAGTTTGCGGCCGCTGCGTAGGTCGATGAGGTAGATATTTTGCGAACGGTAGCCGGGCGTCTGGGCTTTGATCGCAAAAAAGGCGCAGCAGATGAGAGCGACTGCGAGATTTGCCCCGAATATCGCGGTTTGGTTGTGTAAAAAGTCGTCTTTGCCGCCTAAAAAAACATAGGTCGTAAGGTAATATATCGGCATCCCGATCAAAAAAAGATCGGTGATAAAGGCCTTTACTCGCGCGCCGATGGTGGCTAGCTGCGCTTTTTGTTTTGCCAAATTTACTCCTTTTGTTTTTATTTTTGGGTGCGTGTTTTGAGTTTTTGAGTGCCAAATTTGCTCGCTAGCACCCAAATTTATGCGCATCTACTTTGTCGTGGCGATTTACGACCTGCTTTTACGCGTTCTCGTTTAGGTTGCGGTAAATTTACGGTTCGTTTCCTCGCGTCCGCCGCTTGCACCGTCTTATCCAGCAGGTCTTGCTCAGCTCTTAAACGGCGCTTCATTTGCTGCCCGATTATGCGTTTTCTCGGCGCAATCTTTACGATATCCGTCGCCTTTGTTTGTTTTTGGCGGCGTACCGGTTTGCGACGGAATTTTCGTTTCGCGCATTTTTCATCAAGCCTGCTTACGTTTGATTTATCGCAGGCTCCGTAAAATTTATCAAGTGCAGGTTTCAAATTTACAATGTTTATCTCGCGCCGAATTTTAAATTTATAAATTTTAGGACGCGTTTTCGCGGGCGTAAATTCACTTAAGCCCAACTTACCGCTAAAGGCACAAGACGGCAATGCAAATTTGGCACGCTCTGCCCGCAACACACGAAACCCAGTGGCGTGTTTTAAATTTATCGCCCGAGATACCGCACGGCGATTTGATGACCCGCAAAACCCGTCTAAATTTACGCGACTAAATCAAATAAAGCCGCGAAATTTAGTAAATTTAGTTGCCTCTGCTGCCGGGCTTTATCGCCTTACTTCCGTCGGCGCAGAGCGGACAGTTTGCAGGCTCGTAAATCTCAAACTCAAAGTTTCCAAGCGCAAAAAACGGCTTGTCGGCGGGTAGTTTGGCGCTTGGTTTTGCGACGCTGCCCGCTAAATTTGCGACCTTGCAAAAGCCGCGATTAGCAAGTGCGGCAAACGCCACGACCTTGCCTCCAAGGCTTTCGATCACGCGCGCTGCTTCTAGCGCCGAGCCGCCCGTGGTTATGATGTCCTCGCAAACGATAAATCGCTCGCCCTCCCTTACCTCAAAGCCGCGTCGTAGGCTCATCATGCGCTCGACTCGCTCGGTAAAGATAAAGCGTTTTTTTGCCGCGCGAGCTAGCTCGTAGCCCGCCAAAATGCCGCCTAGAGCAGGCGAACAGACGCTATCAAACTCTACGCCCGATTTTTCGATGACGGCGGCCAGCTCGTCTGCTAGAGCACCGGCTAACTGAGGATCCTCGAGCACTTTGGCGCTTTGCAGATAAAACTGCGAGTGGTTGCCGCTGCTAAGCAAAAAATGACCCTGCAAATACGCGCCCGCATCCTTGTAAATTTTCTCTAAATCCATCGTTTTTCCTTTGTAAAATTTGAGCGAATTTTACCCTAAGCGCGCTTAAGCTACTATTTTTTGAGCTTTTAGCGGCTTGCGATTTTACGTTATTATATACCTCTGCCGAGCAAAAATGGCTAGCAATTTTAAATTTGGATATAAATTTTGGTAAAAGCGAGTATGGCGTGATAAATTTAAAATTTGGACAAAATAGATAAACGCGTTCTTGGGTGTAGCAAAAGCGGATTAAAATTTATGCTAAATGCGAAATAGCGGAAGGTTTTTATAAAAGAAGCGGCTCGTTAAATTTGACGAGCCGTATGCAAATTTTAAACTTTTAAAAGTTCGCTCTCTTTTTCTTTTACGAGCGAGTCGATCTTTGATGTGTAGCTGTCGGTGATCTTTTGGACTTCGTCTTGTCCCTTTTTGCTCTCGTCTTCGGTGATAGCTTTATCTTTTTCTAGCTTTTTTACCTCGTCGTTAGCGTCTTTTCTGATGTTTCTGATGCTGACTTTGGCTTTTTCGCCAAATGCCTTAGCGTGCTTTGCGTTTTCTTGGCGTTGCTCGACCGTCATCGGAGGGAAAAATAGCTTCACGCTCTCGCCGTCGTTGTTCGGATTTACGCCGATGTTTGCAGCAGAGATCGCTGCAGTGATAGTTTTTAGCATCGGTTTTTCCCACGGCGTGATGCTGATGGTGCTAGCATCGCTCGTTAGTACGGTGGCTACTTGGTTTAGCGGAGTTTGGCTGCCGTAATAATCCACGTAAATATTATCGACTATGCTTATATTTACCTTGCCTGTGCGAAGCGTGCTAAAGTCGCGTTTTAGGCCCTCGATACACTTGTCGCTATGCTCTTTTTGTTTTTTGTAAATTTCATTCAGCATTTATATCCTTTACTAAAATTTTTGTCGTCGTTTTTCCGTTTACTTTAAGGCTCATTCTGACTTTATATCGGTCGATTGGCTTGTTAAATTTAAGCGTCATCTGTCCGTTTTCAAGCTTGACTTTTTTTGTTTTTTGCATATCTAAAATATGTCATACACGCTATCAATACATCAATTTACCATTTTACAAAAATACAACATGAACTCATTCCAGTCTACATATACAAAAATTGTACAAAATGCTCTTAATT
>NZ_CALINL010000302.1 GCF_938045225.1 uncultured Campylobacter sp. | reverse complement strand
CTTGTCAAATAAAACTCCGACCGCCTCTCTAAAATATTCGCTTAGCTTCATTGCCTGTTCGGTCGGGATTTTGCGGATTACTTCGCCCGTTTTCATCTCCATTACGTTTACGTACATCGCGCCTATCTTATCATTATAACCAAAGCGTATGCTAGTGCCTAGATCTTCCATTTGTTTATTTAGCTTTTCGGTAGCTTCTTTTACTTCTTTGCTTAGCGTTTCGTTGTTTTGCTCAGTTAGATTGCGCGTCGTATCTTGCTGGATCTGCGTCCTTTCGACCTCTCTAGTTTGCGTAGAGCTTTGTGCATGCGAGCTTGTAGCTGCGTTTGCCATCGGCTGGCTCGCTACTTTGAAAATTTCCATATTTTCTCCTTTAAATATTTGCTAGCTTCTATATCGTCAAATTTGTAAATTTTTTTAGCCCCGTTCGTGAAAATTTTTGCTTAATTTAAATTTTCGCATAAATTTGTTAAAATCCAGCCTAAATTAAGGCGAGAAAAAGGAGAATTCGTGAAAATTTCGTTTGAATGCGACTGTATTTTGCTAGGGGAGTCGCTAAGGCTATTTTTGAGAGATTTTATCTCGCCTAGAAAAGATTGCGACCTTATCGTGGCAGACAAAAAGATAGAGGCCAAAAAGCCAGTTTTCGTGATCGCCGAGCATTCGCCGCATCTAAAAATCCCTTTTAGTAAAGAGGCTCTTATCTCCGCGCTTGAGGAGTTTTACTCGGCGATTCAGTTTTCAGAGCCCATTGCGCCTTCTCGCACGAACGCGCCCGCATTTGTTATAAAAGAAGAAACCACACCGCAAAACGGTTCAAATTTGGAGCTTGAGGTTTCAAATTTGATAGATAAATTTAAAGAAGAGCTACTCGCGATTCTAAGGAAAAATCGTTGAAAAATCTCTACGCTACGATTTCAAGCGGTAAATTTAAAGGCAAAAAGCTGCTTTTGCCATCGCTGCAAACAACAAGAAGCACGAAAAGCATCGTCAAAGGCTCATTTTTCGACTCGTTTCGCTATGAGCTAGCGGGCAAGGTTTTTATCGAGGCTTTCGGTGGTAGCGCGCTGATGGCCGCAGAAGCGCTAAGCAATGGCGCACAAAAGGCGTACGCGGTAGAAATCGACAAAAACGCTTATAAAATCGCGTTGCAAAACGCTAAACTTATCGGCGACGAGCTAGAAATCGTAAATGGCGATACTTTTGAGATGACGCCAGCTATCGTCGCTAGGCAAAATTTGCCCGTTGTCTTGTATCTTGATCCGCCTTTTGATATCAGAGACGGCTTTGCGGATATTTATGAAAAGTGCGTAAATTTGGTGCTAAATTTGCCTAAAGATAAAATTTACCTGATCGCTTTTGAGCATGCTAGCCATATAAATTTACCCGAAAATATCGGGGCTTTTACGCTTTTAAAATCTAAAAAATTCGGAAATACCTCGCTTAGCTACTATTCTTAAATTCTTGCATCAAATTTGGAATGCTAATTGCTTTTAGTCCTTGAAAATACAAATTTAAGGACGAAAATGAAACTAGCGGCATGCTTGCTGAGCCTTGCCATATCGACTTTTGCGGCGCAGATAAAAGACATCGCAAACGTCGTTGGCGTGAGGGAAAATCAGCTGATCGGATACGGCCTGGTTGTCGGTCTAAACGGCTCTGGCGACGGTAGCAGCTCGGAGTTTACGATCCAGTCTCTTTCAAATATGCTTCAAAGCGTGAACGTAAAAATAAAGCCCGATGATATCAAATCAAAAAACACCGCCGCAGTAATGGTCATCGCAAAGCTGCCTCCGTTTGCTAGGCAAGGCGATAAGCTCGACGTCGTGATATCATCTATCGGCGACGCAAAGAGCCTTCAGGGCGGAACTCTTTTGATGACTCCGCTTAAAGGCGTGGACGGCGACATTTACGCTCTAGCGCAGGGCTCGCTAACTATAGGCGGTAAAACCGCATCTCGCGGAGGCGGAAGTAAAGGCGGCAACCACGTAACCGCAGGCACGATCCCAAGCGGCGCTATCGTGGAGCGCGAGATCGCATACGATATCTATAACCAAGAAGCGATATTTTTAAGCCTTAAAGAGTCGAATTTCGACACAGCTTCAAATATCCAAAGAGCCGTAAATTTAAACGTAGGCGTCGATAGCGCGGTAGCCGTCGACTCGCGAACGATTAGGATCGCTAAGCCAAACGGCGCAAATATGGTTGATTTTGTAGCTAGGGTGTTAAATTTGGACGTGGATTATAAAGCGCTAGATAAAATCGTAATCGACGAGCGCACCGGCACGATAGTAAGCGGCATAAATATCACCGTTGATCCAGTCGTCATCACGCACGGCGACATCACAATAAAGATAGAACCTAGCTCGTACGACGATATGGCGGCAAATCAGCAAACAATCGACTTGCAAGACGGTGCAGCGGTTGATCCGCTAACTAATATGCTAAAAATCAGCGGTGAAAAAACTACCGTAGCCAGCGTCGCAAGGGCGCTAAGCAAGATGGGCGCGACCCCTAGCGATATTATCGCGATAATGGAAAATCTAAAACGCGTAGGCGCTATACACGTAGACTTGGAGATAATATAATGTTAAATGTAGATACTTCGGCAGCTTTAAGCTCGTACAATAAATTTGCTACAAACTCAATCGAAAATAGGCGCGCGGACAAGCCTCAGAGCGAGCAAGACGCGCTTTTAAAAGAGCAAACCGACGCTTTTGAGGCGTTTTTAGTTAAAAGCGTGCTAGATATCGCTCTAAAGGACGAAAATCCGCTATTTGGTAAAGATGCCGGAGACGAGATATATCACTCGATGTATAACGATACGATGAGCAAGGCTCTGAGCGGAAATTTAGGCTTTAGCGAACTTTTATTCAATTATTTGAAAGAAAGGGCTTAAGAAATTTCAAAATTTGCCGATTTAGTTTCTAACAAATCTAAAAAGGCTTGAAAATGATAGGAACTTTGGGAGCTAAACTGGGCATGAGCCCGCAGCAAATCACTCGCTCAAACGACGTAAAAAAGAGCGAAAACATGGAAAAAACACAAGGCAAAGAAGAAAGCAAGGTCGCAAAAATAGCCGAGCAGATCGCAAACGGAACATATAAACTAGATATGTCCAAGACTGCAAAAGCCGTTGCCGATACGCTTTTATAAGATTTTTTGTCCTTGCGTAAAAAGAAAGGACAAAAATGCTTAAAAGATATTTAGATGAGGCGATGGGCGTGCTAGACGAGCTCATCGCCCAAACTACGGAAGATATAGAAAAGATAAAACTAGCTGATCACACTAAGGTTGATGATAGCGTCAAACGCAAAAACGAGCTGGTTAAAAAATTTGAATCCGTAAAATTGCTGCTAGATAAAGAGCTTTTAAGAGTCTCAAAGGAAAACGGCGGGGTAAATTTAAGCTCTATCCTTGACGATGAGGTAAAATCATCTCTCGCGCTTATGCGCTCAAAGCTTGAAGAGCTCTACTCAAAAAACAAAGAATACGCAAAATACGTCGTCGGAGTAAAAGAATTTTTCGATAGCTTGCTAAAAAATATGTTTAAAAGCGAGCCCGGCAGCTACGACAAAGAAGGCTTGACGCCTGAAAGTTTATTTAAAACGAGGGTTTAAAAAATGGCTAATATTTTTTCGTCTTTACATATCGGAGTTAGCGGCCTAGATGCCGCGCAGACGCAGATCACTACGACCGGACACAACATCACAAACGCCGATAGCGAGCACTACACCAGGCAGCGCGTCGTGCAGTCTGCTAGAGAGCCTTTTCACGATATGCCGGGCGACATTGGTACTGGTACCAAGGTCGATACTGTCGTGCGCGTGCATGACGAGTTTACTTTCGCTAGACTTCGTACTTCAAATATAAATTTAGAATCGAGCGAATATAAAAAGCAAATTTTAGAGGAAATTTCACAGCGCTTCCCTGATCTGCAAAGCGTAGGTATAGGCAGGGATTTGCAAAATTATTTTAATGCATGGAACAACCTCGCTTCAAACCCGACAGAAGGATCGCAGAAAGTAAACTTACTAAATTCGGCCGCAACGCTATCAAACAGTATCAACAAAGCCCACGATATGCTAACCAAGATCCAAAAAGACGTGGACTCTCAGGTAGAAGTCGCCGTAAATGAAATCAACAAATATGCCAAGCAAATCGCGCAGATAAATAAAGAGATCGTGCGCGTCGAATCAGTCGGCACCACTAGAGCAAACGACCTGCGAGATAAACGAGATCAGCTTGAGCTTGCGATGTCTAAATTTGCGGGTATAAGTGTGTTTAAAGGGCAGTTACAAAGTAACAATATCGATCCGACTGTAACCGATATGGGTACCAAGCATCAGATAAATATTTCAGGATTTAATATCGTAGACGGTACGACGTATCACCCGCTAACAGTCGACAGGATAAGCGACAAGAGCGATTTTAAAGGTGTATTTTTTGAGAGGGATGACGGTAAAAAGGTCGATCTAAACGGACGAATCTCGGGCGGTAAACTAGGCGCCGCACTAGATCTGCGCGGACGAAGAGTGGATGATAACGGCGAATTTCAAGACGGAACCATACAAAAATACATCGACAACCTAAATACCTTCGCCAAAGGAATCATAAACGAGACGAACAATATCTACGCGAGATCGGCCGTAGAAAACGCCGTAACCGACGAGCTAGACGGTCTAAGCGACTCTAGGACGCTGATGAATTTTAACGACGATATCAAGCACGGTAGCTTTGACGTCGTAGTTTATAACAACCAAGGTCAAGAGGTCGCTCGCAAAACGATAAATATAAATGCCTCTACTACTATAAATGACAATACTCGTGGCAACTCTATCGTGCGGGACTTTAACTCAGACACCGATGACAACGGCGATAACAATTCGCTAAACGACGTGGACGATTATTTTCAGGCAAACTACCAATACGACGCGGCGACGGGCAAAGGCACGTTTGGCGTAACAGCTAAAAGAAATGCCGGCGAATACAGCGTCGCTTTCGTGGATAAGGGTACGAATTTCCCGGGTATCATTGGACTAAATAGGGTTTTTGAGGGCAATAAAGCTAAAAATATGAGCGTAAAAAGCGAGCTGATGGAAAATCCGCACAAGCTAAAAGCTTACTCAAATCCGACTCCGGGCAACAATGAAGTCGCAAATGATATGGTGCAAATGCAGTATAAAAAAATCATATTTTACTCCGACAAGCATGCGGACAAGGAGGAGAGCGTCGAGGGATACTACCGCTATATCACCACCGATCTAGCTAGCCAAACTCAGGCAAATAACGATTTAAACGACGCAAATACAGCTATCCATAAAGTTGCTATGTCTGAGTACCAGTCGGTTAGCGGCGTAAATTTAAACGAGGAGCTTACAAACCTTATACGCTTTCAAAGCAGTTACGGCGCGGCGGCTAAAATCATCACAACCGTAGAAAAGATGCTCGATACATTGCTCACGCTAAAGCAATAAATTTAAATTTCTTTTAGCCTTTTTGGTTTAAAATCTCGGCCAAAAAGGCTAAAAATGGACTTAAAAACCCTCCTGGATCAAAACGTAATCTCTAAAAATACCCATGCGGACTTGTTTGCCGCCGCCGATCCGCTGCAAGTCGCTAGCAAATTTAAAACGCCTGAGATCTCGCTCATCTGTGCGCTTTTTGCATACGGCAACGCAAAGCTAATCGTGAATTTTTTAAATTCTCTCGACTTTTCGCTGCTGGATAAAAGCGAGGAGCAAATCGTTTCAAATTTGACGCGGCACAAATACCGCTTTCAAAGCTGCGAGGACGTGAGGCAGATTTTTATCACCTTTTCGCGCCTAAAAAAGCACGGCGATATCGAGAGTGCGGTGAGAACGGGCTTTGAAAAAAGCGGCTCGATGGTGGACGGCATAAACGAGCTTATTAAATTTATCTATTCGCTCAATTCTTACCGCTCGGAGGGGTATGAGTTTTTTTTCGGCAAACCATACGAAAAAGCGCCGCAAAGCCCGTATAAACGCTACAATATGTTCCTGCGCTGGATGGTTCGAGATAGCGACATCGACCTTGGGCTCTTTAAAAGCTTGCCAAAAAGCAAGCTACTCATGCCTCTTGACGTGCATACGCACCGAGTTTCGCTAAATTTGGGCTTAATCTCTCGTAAAAGTTATGATTTTAGGGCCGTGCGCGAGCTAACGGACAAGCTTTGCGAATTTGACCCCGCCGATCCGATCAAATACGACTTTGCGCTCTACCGCATCGGTCAAAGCGGCGAACTAGCGCAAATCTTAAGCGAGATAAAGTAAATTTGACGGGTTTGCCTCGCACTAAACGGAGGCAAATTTAAGCCCCTTGCGGCGCATTAAATTTAAGAAAATTTAAAGCCTAAATTAATCAAATTTAGGATATAGTTACCTCGCAATTACATTTTAAGGAGAAAAAATGAAAAAAATCGTTTTAGCTAGCGCGGCTCTAGGCTGCCTACTCGCTACTAGCGCTCTTGCGCACGAGGAAAAAGTCTTTGATCCAAAGGCGGGCAAGCACCTAGTCGTCACTATGGAACAATTAAGCGAAAAGGGCAACACTGTCGTTGGCGAGGTAGTAGCGGTCGAGACCAACTACGGCGTGGCGTTATTCCCGAATCTTAAAGGCCTTGAGGGCGGCGCACACGGATTTCACGTGCATCAAAACGCTGACTGCGGTGCGAATGAAAAAGGTCTAGGCATGAAAGCGGGCGGCCACTGGGACCCAAGCGACACCAAAAAACACTCGTTTGCATGGGACGACAGCGGCCACAAGGGCGATCTGCCTGCACTTTGCGTCGATGCTGAGGGCAATGCGGTCTATCCGGTGCTAGCTCCGAAAATCAAGAGCTTAGATGAGCTAAAAGGCCACTCGCTAATGATCCACGTCGGCGGTGATAATCACAGCGACCATCCAAAGCCTCTTGGCGGTGGTGGCGCTAGAATGGTTTGCGGCGTTATAAAATAATCCCGCATTCGCCGATTTGCCGCACTCGGCGGTCGGCGAACTTCTT
>NZ_CALINL010000301.1 GCF_938045225.1 uncultured Campylobacter sp. | reverse complement strand
TAGCCATTTTAATTACTAATCTTGGCTTTAAAAACGTATCCGAATATAAGCTAGATGACAAAAAGACTATACAAAAGCCTAAATATAATTTAAAAACTTTCAAATGAGTTTTCTCAAAGAGAGCAGTCTTATCATTAGCAAATAAAGTGAAGCTAAGCACGAGAGCGAATTAGATGAGAGCGTTAAATATGCGGATTGCCGGAAAGCTTATGACGGATTAGTTGATTATACAGCCTTAGCTCATTATAGAATAAAGTATTCAATAACTACGCTACGTCCTAAGTAAATTTTATCCGGCTTTTATTATGGCGTTATATCCCCTGCTTTTACTAGTTAAATTTATTATAAGACCTGCGCTTTGCATATATCTTAGGTATTCGATAAGAGTAGGTCGAGATATTTCGCACGCCATTGCTAGCTCGCTTATGTTTGGGCTAAAAGGAACGCTTTGGCTTAGTAAAAATAGTATCTTTTTTAGCTTATCTATATTTGCGTAATTTAGCGAGCAAACACACGGGATGTCACTTTGCAATACTTGATTTATCACGCCTGTTAGTTTAGAATGAAATCCTATTTTATCATTCGCAAACAGGTATGCACCGTGAGATAGATAGTCTTTAAAATATATGAACGGCTTAAATTTGCCGGTTAAATTTACGGCTATTTCATAATGATTTGCCAAAATTTCATCTAGGCTATATTTTTGGTATTTGCTTTTTAAATTTAAATTTAAAAACCCTCTAAACTACATAGTACTGAGATGATACTCTACCACTTCCTGCTTAGATCAGTCCCGTTTATATCAAGCTCTAGCATAGATGAACCAGTGATTATGAGCTTTAGATTGCTTTGGTCTATGACGGTTTTTATGTGAGACGACCAATCTTTTAGTTTGCGTATCTCATCTATCAAAAGCACTTCGCTGCCCACTTTTTTAAAGTCTAGCGCAAATTCATAAATAGACGTCGCTGCAAATAAAGGATTATCTATACTTATATAAAGAGCCTTTTGCGAAGCTTAGAAATTTTGTTTTAGGTATTGCAAGATTAACGTCGTTTTACCAACGTCGCGCTACCCTAGTATCATTACAGCTTGTTCGTTAAATCTATATCATCGTAAAGATATCTTTTAAAATCAAGCTTCACTTTTCTTAGATAGTTTTGCTGTTCTTTAAAGAATTTCGTAAAATCCATATATACTCTTTTATTCAAAATTATTAAGTATATTTAACAATTTTATATAATCTTTGTCAAACACAATAGCGTATTAATACAACAATCCAAACAGCCAAAGCGGTATTTTATTGCCACTTCCTACCTCTATCTCATCGGCAGCTATATATGAGCTTGAAATATCCTTTATCTGCTCAAAGCCCTTATTTTTACCGCCCACTTCAAATATAAATTTATCATCTACAATAAAGTCGCCTTGCTTTGGGATATTTAGTCTATGTTTTACCTTTAATTGATTAGCAAAAAAAGTCTCTCTTATGGTGCCCGCCTTACAATCATCGCCGTAAGCGTAAATTAAATTTGTATTATTCATATATATTTTTGCCGGCTTTACTAGCTTACTAAGTCCCCTACTTTGCTCATCTATCATATTCACTAGACTTGCATCGTTTAAATAGGCAATATAATCATATAGTTTGGCTCTACTTATCTCGGCAAGAGCTGCGATTTTAGTATAATTCACCTCAAACGGCTCGCTTTGGCAAACTACTTCAAGCAGTTTTTTAAGCTTATATGTGTATTTTTGCTCAACTAGCCCCAGGGACGTTAGATCTACGTCTATGCTTAGATTAATCGTATTTAGCAAGCTTTCGTAGTATGAGCTTTGCTTATTAAAGTAAAATGGATAGTAGCCAAATTTGAGATATTTTTTAAACTGATTTTGCTTTATTTTTAGGTCATTTGCTATTGCCTGATGGTCTTTTAGTATCGCCTCTAGGCTAAATTTATCTATCGTCATACCGTTTTCAAGCTCTAAAAACTCTCTAAAACTAAGCCCCTCTAGGCTAAATACGCTAACCCTACGCGATAAATCGCTCTTTGCATTTAGTATACTTACCGCCGATGAACCGGTAAAAATTACATTTAAAGGACTCATATCGTATATAGTTTTTAGATGCGCGGCAAAATCTTCGTATTTATGCACTTCGTCTAGCAACAGATATTCGCCGCCGTTATCTACAAATTCAAAGGCAAGTTCGCTAAGACTAGTAGAGCCTAAAAATGGATAATCAAGACTTATGTATAGAGCCTTTTTGTTTTGAACTTTTAATTCAATCAACTTTTGAAATAACATTGTGGTCTTACCGGTACCACGGGCCCCTACTATACCGATAAGCTTCTCGCTAAAATTTATTTCATTGTATAAATAACGCTTGTATGTCGTATTAAAATTTTTAAGAAATCTTTCTTGATACTGCTCTATTAAATTTAACATTTTTATCCCTTTATGTAATTGTCTATAAACGTAGACAATATTAAGATATATTAGCATGAAAATTTTAAATTGTCAACGTCTATGAGCGACTACAATTTTTATTATTTTTCAATCGACGGAACTTAGTTCAGGTGGTTTTTATTGTAAATGGCTATATACATTTACATCCAGTTTAAAAAAATCAGAGTTATTTCTATTGCTATATTAAGAAATATATTAGTTGTTTAAGGAGGGCGGCAAATTGTACATTAAATCGACAAAATTCTAATACACTCGGGTTTAATTTGTAGTGAAATTGGCTTGCGTCGAGATGGCCGGCAAGATGCAATAGCGCATAAGATTTAAGCGCTAC
>NZ_CALINL010000300.1 GCF_938045225.1 uncultured Campylobacter sp. | reverse complement strand
GAACCAAAGCTAATTATAAAATAAAGCATTCAAGAAATAAATTTTATCTACGCTTGGTATTCTACAAGAAGTTAATGATAAAACCACATCAAAGACATTGAGAATTTTTGGTTTATACCAAAAATAGATTATCTAATATTAAAGGTATTCAGAGAAAGAATTTTGTGCGATTTTAGATATAATACTAAAATTACACAGGCAAGTAGCAATACGAAGTCGTAGCTAAAAATTCTGATTAATTTATCTTGATCCTATATTTTTAAGGAAAAAATATGAATGAGCATATTATTCAAAACCCACATCAAATTTATGATTTTATAGATACTACTGTAAATAAAATCTTATCTGATCTTGATAAAAAAAGCGAAAATGAAGCAGTTCAGGGATCAAAAGAGCGAGTGCTAAAAATCGTATCAAGTTTTAAAAACCAAACTTTAGATAATGCAATATCCGAGTTAAAGAAAAATAGCGAATGGGATAAGTTGGTAATTGCTTTTTACGGCGAGACTAATGCTGGCAAATCAACACTAATAGAAGCATTAAGAATATATCTAGGCGAAATCGTAAAGACAAAAAATATGTCTAAATTTAACGAGTTAAAACAAAAATTTGGCGGCTTATCAGTAGAAAAAATAAGAAAAATCCAAGAAAATAAAGAAAAACTTGATGACCAAGAGAAAACAATATTGGTATCAAATGAGCAAAACAGAAAGACATTAATAAATCGCTTAAGGTTATTTCTAATAAGTTTTAAGAGAATTTTTTTAAACAAAGAAGTTTGTGAGATGATAGAACTAGCCGACGGTGCGATAATTGGCGACGGAAGGCCTGATTTTACAAGGAAGTCTACTAGCTATGAATTTGACGATTTTATACTAATAGATCTGCCTGGCATCGAAGGAAGCGAAGAGAAGGTAATAGAAGAGATATTAGAGTCGGTTAAAAGAGCTCATGCAGTATTTTATGTCACTAGCTCAGTTACTCCCCCACAAAAAGGCGAAAATAACAAAAAAGGAACGATTGAAAAAATAAAAGAGCATCTAAGTGATCAAAGCGAAGTTTATGCCTTGTTTAATAAACGCATTAATTCCCATCATCAGCTAAAAGAAAACTTACTAAATGAGGGCGAGCAAAAATCGCTTTTAGTGGTAGATGAAAAGATGCGAGAAATAATTGGCGATAGTTATGCTTCACATAAAGTCGTATCGGCAAAAATAGCGTTTCTTGGTGTAGCCGAGTGCTTACTTGAAGGCTCCAAAGCTGCTCAAGATAGAGCTAAATTTTTAGACAAATTTGATAAAAATGAGCTGATTAACCGCTCTAATCTTGATGAATTTGGTTTGTTTTTGCAAAATGAACTAGCGGACAATGCTCAAAAAAAGATAAAAAAATCAAATTTCTATAAAGCAAATAGCGTACTAAAACAGTTGATAGACGTCTTAAAAGATATTTTATGCAATAATATTCTACCACTTAAAGAGATGCTTATGCGGGAATATCAAGATGCTAAAAACAATATAAATACGGCTTTTTTATCACTTAAAAATGGTGCCAACATTGACGTGGACAAGGAAATAGAAAATTTTAGAAGAGAAACCAGAAACTCTATTTATGACTATATAGATAAAGACGTTAGTAATGACGATTTCAAGAGGAAATTAGAATACCTCCTAAACCAAAATGTTCAAAATTTACAAAACAAACTACCTAACGTTATTAAAAGCAGCTTTAATGAATTTGAGTCAATGGTGCAACAGGATTTAAGTAACTTTGCTAGAAAAGCGAATGAAACCATAAATGAGCTACAAAGCGTAAATATTGGTTCGTTTAGCGTAAATATCGATATCAAAAGCGGTGTGGACAAAATGGGATTACTAGGGAGCGCTGTAGGGGCAGGGGGTCTGATAATGACTTTTGCTCTTACAAATGTCTGGAATCCTTTGGGCTGGGCAGCCTTTGGAGTTGGCGTAGTTACCGTAATAGTAAGCTTTTTAAAGTCAGTTTGGGGATGGTTTGATAGTGATTACAAAAAATCACAACAAAGGCAAAAAGCTGATGACAATATACACAATGTAGCAAATCGCATAAAAAACAATATCACTCCAAGCCTTGATAAAAATTTAGAGGAAATTAGGGTGGTGCTTGATGAGATAACAGCTAATCTATATTTTTTCGTACAAAGTGTTCAAACTACAGAAGAGCTTTTTATTGAAAATATTGAAAAACTAAAAAATGTATTTAAAAGCATTAAAAATTTAGGAGGAAAAGATGAATAATACCTTGGCAGAATTTAAAACTCAACAAGACAAAGCGATGCAAATTTTAACGAGATTGCAAGAATTTGTAATGGAAGGCGAGGAATACGGCATAAGTATAGACGAAAGCATAAAAACAAAACTCGCAAATGCACTGAAAAACGTGCAGGACGGGAAGCTAAAAATAGCGCTCGTAGGTGGCTTTAGCGAGGGTAAAACATCAATAGCTGCTGCTTGGCTTGAAAAGCTAGATAAGGCATCTATGAAAATAAGCCACGAGGAGTCATCTGATGAAGTCAAAATATATAACGTAGATGATGAAATCGAGCTTGTAGATACTCCAGGATTATTTGGGTTTAAAGAAAAATTTAATGACGAAGCACATACGATACAAAAATATAAAGATATAACCAAAAAATACGT
>NZ_CALINL010000299.1 GCF_938045225.1 uncultured Campylobacter sp. | reverse complement strand
GCACTCTCGTAATCATCAAATCTACCGCCCTTTGCCAGCACGTGCGCGACTTTTGCTTTTTCCTCGTCTTTTAAAAACGGCTCTAGCTTTTTCATGGTTTTTGAAATTTTACTTAGTTTTAGATCCTCTTTGCTGATATCCTTTACGCCCTCTCCGTCAAAGGCTAAATTTGCCAGCGCCGCGGCGTAATACTGCTCCTTCGTATCTAGATCCATCGGCTTTCCGTCTTTATCCTTAAAGGCGCCTTTGCCAAATCCTTTGAGCCCGAGCCTCTTTGCCACCGCGATATAAAAGGCCTCTACGTCGATTAGCGTGCCGTCTGCGGCGCGGTCTTGTTTAGCGGCGACGGCCGGATAGCGCACGACCGAGGTTTTAGCGATCGTGCCCCAAAGCGAGTTTGGAAGCGCCCAGTTTTCGAGATTTACTCCGTCTGGCACGATGTAGTCGGCGTAGGCGTTGGTCTCGTTCATAAAGGCGTCGATACCGATAAAAAGCGGCAAATTTTTGCTATCTTTTAGCGCGTCGAGTACCGCAACCTCGAGCCCTGCCTGCCCGTACATCACGTTTGTCATGTAGTTTATAAACGCTTTTACTTTGTACGGATAGCCAGCGGCGTGACTAGTGAGCGTTTCGTTTATCAGCGGCATCGAGATAGGATACCACGGCTGCTGTGCGGGATAGCCGCTACCGCCTGCCGCGACTTTGCGCTTAAACTCCGAGCTCGTTTCGTAATACTTGCCCGAGCGGGATAAATTTAGCCCGTTTGGCTTGTATGCGCCCTCGAAGCTCTCTAGATCGTATCTACCCTTTAAAAACTCGTGCGTGCCCGCGCTTGCGTTTACGCTGCCGCCCTTGTAGCCGTAGGTGCCCATGAGCGTGTTTAGACAAAATATCGCGTACGTGCTCATGGCTGCTTGCGTGTGCATCATGCCGCCGTGGACGTTGGTGCTGACCTGCCTGCCGTTTTTGGTGAAATTTTCGCATAGCCAGAGGATATCCTCCACGCTTACGCCGCAAATTTTAGAGTACTCTTTGAGGCTGTGTTTGTAGGCTGATTCTTTTAGCAGCTGCATCGAGCTTTTGACCTCGACTTTTTTGCCGTTAAGTAAAATTTTGCCCTTATAGTAGAGCTTAGCCGGCTCGTTTATCTTGTAACTTTGGATTTTACCGCCTTGAGAGCAGACCTGCCACTCGTCGCCAACAAGTGCAAATTTACCGTAGTCTAGGTGGCCTTTTTGCGTGATGACTAGATGGGTGGCGTTGCACCAGTGTATCTCGCCTGCTAGCTTTGCTTGCTCTAAATTTGGCTGCATGAGGTAGTTTGCGGCGTATTTTTCGTTTTCGATGATCCAGCGTATCATCGCCATAGCAAGCGCAGTGTCGGTGCCGGGTTTTATACCGATCCAGCGGCCTTTGTCTGAGGCGGCAAATTTAACGGCGTTTGTTAGCGTCGGATCTACCACCGCATAGGTGAAGCCGTCGTTTTTACTTCTTGCGTGGGCGACCATTTTGGCTTGCTTTTGGAACGGATTTCCGCCGTTTGCGGGCGAGGTACCCCAGTAGATGGTAAATTTGGAGTTTTCGTAGTCGGGCTTAGTATGGGCAAAGCCCTTTGCGTTGTGCGCGATCTTGCCGCCGACTCTAAAGCCGCCGCCGCAGATACCGCCGTGCGAGTAGTGATTTATAGTGCCGAAAGATTTTTTGATAAAGCGATCGACGATATCCGAGCGTCCGTCGTAGAGATAAAAGCTCAAAAGCTGGTTGCGCTTGGTGCCGTATTCGGGATTTGCCTCGTCGATGAGCTCGTCTGAGAGTATAGCCCTAAGCCCGTCCACGTGCCCCTCGCCAAAAAGATCCCCGCCCTCGACGACCTCCTCGATGAGCTGCTCAAAGCTGATCTTTTTCCACTTGCCCTCGCCTCTTTTGCCCACTCGCTTAAGCGGCGATAAAATCCTAATAGGCGAAGCTATCATCTCCGGTAGCGCCGCGCCTCTAGCACATACGGTGGCGCGCCGATCGTCCTCGCCGCTAGCCGTAGTAGCTAGTAGCGCATCATTTATCGAGGTGTCAAAGCTTGCCCAGTGCACGTTTGATAGCGGGTGATATGGGTTGCCCGTGCATCTTAGCACGCGGTCTGCTTTTTCGTCCACGTGTAGCCGCAGTCCGCACTTTGCCACGCAGCCGTGACACATAGAAAATACCACGCTATGCTCGTCGTTCATCGAAATTTTGCCGTCTTTTACGCTAAATTCGGGCTGAAGCGAGCTGCCCTGCGGTTTATAGTTGTCTTTTATTTTTTCCGCGTCGT
>NZ_CALINL010000298.1 GCF_938045225.1 uncultured Campylobacter sp. | reverse complement strand
CAGATAGACACGCTTGGCTCAAACTGCACCATCACAGCCTCGCACCTAATAGACGTTAGATATCTAAAAGGCACTGATAATAAATTTATCATTGATGCTAGCAAGATGCCAGAAAGTGCGGAGGCTACGCAAGATCAGCTAAGCAAGATCGAAAGCACCAAGCTTGAACTCTCAACACTTCTTAAAAATATAGAGAGCAAGAAAAATGTCATCAACGAGAACAAAGACTCGATCTATACGATAAAAGCCAAGATCGAAGAGCTCTCAAAAGCCAAAGTGATACCGCCAGTTACATTTATGAAAAAGCTAAAAGAGTATCAGCAGCTGGTGCACGAGTATAACGCGCTTTTAAAGGAATTCCGCGAGAAAAAAGCCGCGATCGCCGAGCTAAAAAGCGAAATAGCCAATATTCAAGACGGAATATTTAACTCAAAGGTGATAAATCATAGTAATTGGCGCGAATTTAACGAGATAAAATTTAGGCTCGTCGCTCCTGCTCGCGACATCACGTACAGCACCCGCGAAAACGAGATCGCCCGAGTCATAACAATAGCTAAGGTCGAGACCGAGGATGGCGACATAGACTACGTAGTCAAGAAAAACAATAACGTCAGAAAGGCCTAAATTTGCCTCTTTTTTTAAAATTTGAAAGCGAATTTTACAGGTGCGAGCAAGGCGGCGGTAAGCTAACGATAAATCTAAAAAACGACTGGAACTACAAGCTGCCGGCTCAAATTTGGACTCAGACGGCCGCACTCATTGGCTCAAAGAAATTTAATAAAATCGTTTTAAATTTTAAAGACGTAAAAGAGCTTGATTACGCAGCGGCGCTGTTTTTTAAAAATACCTTTTTAAACGCTCGCAAAGAGTATGAGCTCGTAAATTTAAATCCGCACGCTCAAAAGATTTTTGCCTCGATAAATAGCGAAATAAATCCCAAAATAAAGCAGATTATAAGCGCCAAACCCCACGAAAATCCGCTATCTCAAATCGGCAAAAATTTAACCGCGTTTTTTGCGGGATTTTGCGCGTTTTTAAATTTCATGGGCGAGTTTTTGGTCAAATTTAGCAAGATATTCATGCTAAAAAATATCCGCGTGAAGGAAATTTTGGCATATTTTGAGGATGCGGGTATAAAGTCGGTTTTTATCGTGTGCCTTACCTCTTTTCTCATCGGCATCGTGCTGGCATATCAGGGCTCAAATTTGCTCGAGAGTTTCGGCGCCACGATAATAATCGTCGAGATGATGGGGCTTTTGACCCTGCGCGAGATAGCTCCGCTCATCGCCGCCATCATTGTTGCCGGGCGTCTGGCGTCTAGCTTTACCGCGCAAATCGGCGTTATGAAAATCACCGAAGAGATCGACGCAATGAAAACGATGGGATTTGATCCGTTTAAATTTCTCGTTCTGCCTCGCGTGATAGCTCTCATCGTAGCCATGCCTCTTATCGTATTTTTAGCCGACGTGGCGGGGATTTTCGGCGAGATGGTCGTGATGGAAAACTACCTAAACATCAGCTTTGATAGCTACCTGGCGAGATTTGGCCAAGAGGTGGATATCAAGCATCTTTACGTCGGGCTTTTTAAGGCACCGTTTTTTGGCATCGTGATCGCGTTTATCGGCTGCATGAGGGGCTTTCAGATCGGCGGAAACACCCAAAGCGTGGGCACTTATACGACCGTGAGCGTTGTAAACGCGATATTTGGCGTGATCATGGTGGACGCGCTGTTTTCGATTATTTTCACGCAGCTAGGCATATAAATGATAATAAAAGCGACTGATTTAACGACTAAATTTGGCGACCGAGTGATCCACGACGGGCTAAATTTTCACGTAAACGAGGCTGAAATTTACGGGCTGCTCGGCGGTAGCGGTACGGGTAAATCGACGCTGATGAAAACGATGATATATCTAAAGGAACCAAGCGGCGGCAAAGTCGAGATGCTAGGGCGCGATCTGTGGTCGCTAGACGAAGCGGCTAGGCAGGAGATAAAGCTCGCTTGCAGCGTTATGTTTCAGTTCGGCGCGCTTTATACCTCGATGAACGTACTGGAAAATATCTACATCCTACTAAAAGAATATAGCGGCATGAGCGAGAGATCGATGCGCGAGATAGCGATGTTTTGGCTGCAAAAAGTAGGCCTTAGCGAAAACGTCGCGCTGCAATACCCAAGCGAGCTAAGTGGCGGTATGAAAAAGCGCGTGGCGATGGCTAGGGCTCTAGTGCTAAGTCCTAAAATTTTGTTTTTAGACGAGCCAAACTCCGGCCTTGATCCAAGCAGCGCGCGCGCCTTTGACGAGCTGGTGGTCGAGCTACGAGATACGCTTGGCGTCACGGTCGTGATGGTGACGCACGATATAGATAGTATTTGTACGATTTTAGATAGATTTTTGATACTTCAGGATAAAAAGATAGCCTTTGAAGGGACTTTTGAGCAGCTGATGAAAATGCCCGAAAATCCGCTCGAAGAGCTTTTAAAAACAAGGAAAAACGGTGGGAAATAAAATAAATTATACTTTGATAGGACTCTTTTTCGTGCTCGTCGTGAGCGCGCTAGGCATCGCGGCATGGTGGCTGGGCGGATACGGGAAAAAGGCCGATGATTACAGGTCGTATTTCATCAAAACCACAAGCTTGCCAAGCGGCATAAAAAGGGACTCCACGGTCAAATTTATCGGCGTAGACGCGGGCACGGTCAAGGATATCCGCTTTGCCGACGAAAAAGAGGCTCTCATCGAGCTTGAACTCTCCGTGAGAAAAGACATACCGATAAGAACCGATAGCACGGCGTCTGCGGAGATACAGGGCATCACTGGCATCGGCTACCTAAATATCTCGCGCGGCAGCATGGATAGCCCGCTCTTTGATAAAAATGAAAAGGCCTACATCGGTCTTGAGGCGAGCTTTTTTGATAAAATCGGCGACAGAGCCGAGTATCTAACGAAAAATTTAGAGTCGACGTTTAAAAATATCAATAAATTTTTAAGCGACGAAAATGCAGCTAAATTTTCGTCTATCCTAGTTTCGGTTGATGAAGCCGCGAAAAAGATAAACGCCGGAAATCTCGATATAAACGCGACTATAGCAAATGCCAACGAGGTGCTGGCAAATGCAAATTTGACGCTAAACGAGCTAAAAAAAGCGCTAAAAAACGCCTCGGGCACGCTTGAGTTCGTAAATTCGTTTACGACCAAGGCCTCAGACGCCGCGCAGGCGCTAAAAAATCTACAAACCGCGATAGCAGAAAAGATAAAAAGCGGCGAATACGACGTAAAGGACGCGCTAAATACGATTGGCGACGAGACGGAGAGGACGCTGCTTAGTTTTCAAAAGTTGATTTCTGATTTTAGAAACACCCTCTTTAGACTCGAGGACGATCCGTACGATTTTTTCTTTAAAGACACGCAGAAAAAGGACGAAAAATGAAAATTTTAAGCACGGTTTTAGCTGCCGCGGCACTGTTTTTTAGCGGTTGCAGCGTTTTGGCAAAGCCCGCGCCTAGGACGAATTATTTTATGCTAGGCGGCGCGGAGGATAAATTTAAAGAGTGCGCAAACAAGCCCGAAAAAACGGTTTTTATCGAGGAGGTGCGGGTTTTTGGCGCGTACGAGAGCCGCGAAGTCCTAAAGATAGACGCAAACGGTGAGATCCGTCCGCTAAAAAATATCAAATTTTTAGCGCTCCCAAGCGAGATGGCTAGGCGAAATTTGATCATAGCCGCGAGCGATCAGTGCGTGTTTAAGCCCTCTTTTAAAAACGCAGACATAAGCGTAAAGTCAAATTTACTAACACTTCAAATCAAAGATCAAAAAGCGCAAATTTCGATGATGTTTAGCTTTTTTAAAGACGGCAAAGAGCTAAAAAGCGTCGTGCTAAGCTCGCAAAAAGACGCAGGCGCGGACGAGGGCGAAATCGCGATGAAGGCGCTAAATGCCGCCTTTAGCGAGGTTACGGATAAATTTTTGCAAGAATTAATCAAATTTTAGAGATAATCGCAAATTTTAAAGGAAAACGATGATAAAAGCGATCGAGGGCGTGATAACCAAAAAAGAGCCCGCAAATCTCATCTTAAAGACGGCCGGCGGCGTGAGCTACGGCGTAGCAATCTCGCTTTTTTGCTCGGCAAAACTCGAGCGAGGCCAAAGCGTGGAGCTAAACATCACACAGATCATCCGCGAGGATGCGGACTTGCTTTACGGATTTTTAGATAGCAACGAGCAAAAGATGTTTGAGATGCTGATAAAACTAAGCGGTATCGGCGCGGCGACGGCGATGGCGGTGTGCTCGAGTCTAAATTCGAACGCATTTTTAAATGCGATAAAAAGCGGAGACGCGGCGGCGCTACAAACGGTGCCTGGCATCGGCTCAAAGACGGCTAGACGTATTATCGCCGAACTTAGCGACGCAAAGATGACGATGGACGAAAATCTGCCTAGCCACCAGCACGAAGCGATCTTGGCTCTTGAGAGTCTTGGCTTTAAAAGAGAAAAGATAACCAAGGCGCTAAGCGAGTGCGACGCGCAAAATACGGGCGAACTAATCAAACAAGCCCTAAAAAAACTAGCATAAAAAAAGGAAAAAATATGAAATATGATTTCATTAAACTAAAAAAGAGAAATTCTCTAGCACTACTAGACTTAAAAGCTAAAGGCAAAAGCATAGTTGGCACGTTTTGTACATACTCTCCAAAAGAGCTGATTTATGCTGCTGGTGCCGTACCAATCAGTCTTTGTGCCTACGATGAAAGTCCTATAAATGCTGCTCACGCCGAACTTCCACGAAATCTTTGCCCACTTATCAAAGCAAGCTACGGATATGCCGTGACCAAAAAATGTCCATATATGAATGCTAGCGATATTATCATAGGAGAGACTACTTGTGATGGCAAGAAGAAGATGTATGAGCTTCTTGCAAAGCATAAAGAAGTGCATGTCTTAGAACTTCCGAATATGACAAATAAACGTAGTTTAGAGCTTTGGATATATGAGATGAGGGATTTTAAAGATTATCTTGAAAAACATCTTGATGTAAAAATCACAGACGAAAAGCTAAAAGAGACAATAGAAATTTTCAATAAAGAAAGAGATGTGCTAAATAAACTTATGGATCTAGCCAAACTCGATCCGAGTCCGATTAGTGGTAGTGAGATGCACCAAGTGCTATTTGCAAGTGATTTTATATATAACAAAAAAGAAAAGATAAAAATGCTTGCTGCTCTTAAGCTGTTGGATAAGGAAGGATTAAGTCCTGCGATACTCGAAATGTGGGGAAATAAATCGCAGACTGAATTGAATATTCCAGTTGTATATACTAAAGAGGAGGCTTTAAAAAATGGATCAAAATCTGAAGCATTCAATAGCACGCTTGTCATTGGATTGGGAGAACTACGAAAAAGACTT
>NZ_CALINL010000297.1 GCF_938045225.1 uncultured Campylobacter sp. | reverse complement strand
GCTATGCTTCACTGGATTAACGAGAATGAAGAAGACGGATGGTTTGATAAATTTAAAGATGAGCCGCCTGCTAGGTGGAAATTTGCGGATTATGCAACTAAGGGCGATACTCTAGAGGAGCTTACGGAAAAGGCAAAAAATAACAATAGGCAAATCGGCGAACCCACCGCCTATGCCTTAGCTATAGAAGCTAGGTTTAATCAGGATATGGTTATAGAAAAACCGGAAGATGAGAGTAACAACGGTAAAATAGACGAAAAGCCTGAAAAGAAACAGATAAACAACGAAATTCAAAGCTTTGTTCATAGGCCAAAAGATAAAGATAAACCCCCTTACATTTTCGTTAATCAAGAGAACAGACATCAGCTATCCCTTCGCACCAAATCCTTCGTAAACCGTTACGAACTCCTTCATCACGTTAAAGATACTTCTATCACGGGGTATTCTTCCAGCGCCTTTTACGATAGTAAATTTAACAACTACGTAATAGGCTTTAGAGGCACGGAGCTTGGCATAAAAGACCTAGTTATAACAGACGGTATGATAGCGTTTTTGGGCGCGGCGCTGGATCAGATAGTATCTCTTAAGGTACTAAAAGACGAAATCTATAAAAGCATAACGGATCATATGGATAAGGCTATAAAGTCCGTTTCGGTAAATAAGAACCCGTATGGCCCTAAGACATCAAAGACATCAAGCTATACTAAAGATATTATCGAGATTTCAAACCCTTACGACGCTACTTGCCATGCAAACTACGCTCCTACCCCTCCTCTAGTAGTAGCCGGTCACTCGCTAGGAGGGCATTTGGCTCAGGTTTATTGCTCGGTCTATCCAAACGAAGTAAAGGAGCTATATACCTTTAACGCCCCTGGCTTTGGAGGCGTATGGATATCCTTGCCAGTTATCGTTTTTAGGTTTTTAGGCTTTATAGCCAAGGTCATATATAAAGGCATAAGGTGGGTAGCTAGGATACTAGACCCGTATGGCTTTATAGGCGGTATGGTTAGCAAGGCGTTTGATAAGATAAAAAGCTTCTTCGGCTTTAGCAAAGACGATAAAGACGAGGCTACGCTAGAAGATTGCGTCGATCTCGTAAAGGAAAACAAAACGGCCTGCGAGGAGCTAAATAAGCAAAACGTAAGCTCTAATATGAGCAAGGCCAGTAAAGGAGATACTCTTGGTATAGAGGTTCATCATATAGACTCCGTTATGCATAAAATTTACGACGAATACGACGAAGGATACTTTGATAAACAAGAAGAGTATAAAAATACGTTTAGCTTAGATACCGTAAAAACAGACGCAAATCAGGTATTTGAACCAAGCGTATCGGTTATCTCCGATCTTGGCCTTAGATACGGCATGGCAAACTATACGGAGAAATTCGACTATCAAAACACCTCTAAACTTCATCTTATAAACGTGCTAAAGGCTTCTCACTTTATGAAGCAGTTAGTAGAGAGCTTATATCTGATGGAGTATCTTTTAAACCATCCCGAAAACGAAGCCAAGATAAAAGATAAAGATATAGCAAAGGCTCTAAACTATCTAAACGACTACTTACAAACCCTAGCTTCTCAGATACTGTTTTATAAAATTTATCTAAAAAACCTTCCGAGGCTAGGCAATATGGAAGAAGAAAAGATCTCAATCCTAGAAAGCGTAATATATCCCGTAAGCCTATATGTAAACGACTTTGGATACGACGATATCGGCTCGGCACCCAATGTAGAAGATCTCATTAGCTGCTTGCTAGCCTATACGCAAGATAATCTACCGATAAAAATCATAGATAAAGAAGATATCAAGGATATCAACGCAAAAACGCTCGCCTCAGAGGTCATGCAAGATGATCTAAATTTGACGTTTGCGATATATGGATGCAGATTTTTTACTCTGGATAAAAAGTTAGATTTAGAACAAGCAAAAGATAGGCTCACATATATATCGGGCTTTTATAAAGGCATAAGCCCATACGTTAGCCGTAAGCAAGATAGCGCGGAGCTTGAAAAATGGATAGAGGCTAGGATAGAAATTTGCAAAAGCGCGTATGAGCTTAAATTTGAGGGGTGGAGATATCTATCTAACGATAAGAAGCGCTATTTGGTACTCTCAAAAAAATCGCAGAGCGCATATAAAAAAGAGATAGACGAGGATCAAAGAAGCATAATCCTGCCCTCCATCCAAGCGCTAGGAGATATGTCCAAAGAAGATAAAGAGTACCAAGCAAAACAGCTCTTAAAGATGATAAGGTTTGAGCCTAGCGAGCTTATACATATCTACCATAAAAACTGCGATATATTTTTAAAAAACGAAAGTACGTTTGACGTCGCACGCGTAGAAGAGGATATAAATTTAAGCTTTAAATATCTAAACACCAAAGTCTTTATGATGAGTAAGCTTTTAACGGGGGGCGAGGAAAAAGAAGATTACGAGCTTTACTTTAAAGAAAACAAAGATAAAAACGATCCGGAAAACAAAGAAGACGCAAATCAGGCCTCCTTATCGCTTGCCCCTAAAAACCAAGCCGGCGAGGATGTCCAAGCTGGCGAAAGCTATGCCGCATATATATTTCAGCCCCGAGATACGCATAGCGGCATAGGAGGGCTAAATTTACTATACAAAAACTCTCAGGCTAGGCTACTAAACTACGATATAAAAGAAGATAGCCTAAATATCAAGCTAAAACCGGCCAGTAAAAAGGCTAAAGAGCTAAAGGGGCTAAATCAAATCGCTCCCGAAGATAAAACATTTGACGAAACGGCGGTTAAAACCGGCCTCTCGTATCTACATCCGGTCATAGAAGACGATATCATAACCTGCGAACACGGCGGCAGGGTGGTGCTAAAAAGCGTAAGAGGGAGAACGATAAAATCAAACGGCATACCCCTGATACTAGGATGCGATTTTATAAACTTACCCATAGTAGGCTGCGGCGCGAACTCTCCTTGTACCAGAGTAGCTTTCGTGCCAAGCGGCGCTCTTAGCCAAAAAACCGTAAACGGCGATCACGCCTTGATGCAAGACTTCGTAAATTTATGTAGGAGCGATAGAGGCTCTATACTAACCTGCGCTAAAAAATCAAACAAGCTTAGGATATCGGATCCCGGGAATATCGGCGGCTATAATATCTCAAATGCGGACAAAGATAGCGCTAATAGCAACTCTGCTTGCATAAGGCTACATTTTAAAAACTACGCCTCGCAAAAAGACAACCTACCCGTAAATATCTACTATCTAAACGGCGCTAAATTTGAAAACAAAGAGGGCTTTGAACAAATACGGCTAAATTTAAACGAAGGCAAAAATCCTAGCGACGGCGAACTGGATAAAAAGCTAAAGCAAAACTATAACGAAGACCATAAATTTAAAGAATTCGAGCTACGCTACGGCATAAATACGATAAATTTGGTATTTGTAATCCCAAACTCTCCTCAAAAGGCTTGCAAGCAAGCATATAAAAATGCAGGCGAACCTGAAAGCGGAGTTGGATACTTTACCAGGCTAGATAAATACGAAAGCCTGGATAGGTCGCAAAAAAGACCGGTGCATACTCTGGTATTTTTCTCGCCTTCATACGCTAAAAGCGTAAAACTGCAAATCGCTAAAGGATTTGATAAAGACAATGAGCCAAGTCTAGATATATGCGAAGTCGTAATGTTAAGCGGGCAGGTTTAATTTAAACGCAAGGAAGTAAGGTGCAAATAAGCGATATAAGAGTCGTGCAGGATATAGAAACGCTACTGAAAGAATTTGACGGGTATACCAAGCAGTATAAGTATATAACTTTTTATTGCCGTAACTTAAATAATTTTTATCATAACGATACGATACAGCTGGGTACCCTAGGCGGCATTATCATGCAAAGGCTTTTT
>NZ_CALINL010000296.1 GCF_938045225.1 uncultured Campylobacter sp. | reverse complement strand
TTTAAGATATTAAATATACTATAGTATATAACGCCGAAATAGATTAAAATCAATCATAATAAATTGATAACAACTACTGTTATATTTACACAGTATAAAAATAAGCTTTAGATTTAATTTTAATTATATTAGAAAAATAAATGAGAATTTAAGCGAACTAATAATAAAATACCGACCGATAAATAAAGTTAAGTTTTATTTAAATTTACAAAGGAGGTTAGAAAGCCGATTATGGAAAACGCAAAGAAAAAAGCGTCTAAATGGGTCATAGCTTTGCTGGCGGTTATTGGGCTTACTGGCGGATTTGGGATTTTTACGTTCTTTTTCGCTAATGGTCCTCAGCATCTTACTCGCGATCCCGAAGCCTGTATAAACTGCCACGTCATGAACCAAGTCTATGAAGGCTGGTCTAAGGGCGGACATCAACACGTTACGACGTGTATAGATTGCCACATGCCTAAAGAATTCGTAAGCAAATGGCTGGCGAAAGCTAAATACGGCTTCTTGCACGGTTATGCGTTTACTTTCTTGGATAATCCCGTATCGTTTACCGCAAGCGATGAGCAAAAGGAGATCATACAAAACAATTGTATAGAGTGCCATAAGGATTATGCTAGAAATTCAGTCGATCCAAGAGCTATAGGCGATAGCTTGCCGGGTAAACACGGGCAGTATGCTAATGCCAACGAGCCGTTAAAATGCGTATCTTGTCACAGACAAGCCGGACACGCACATAACTTTTAAAACAATCCTAGGAGGAGAATAAATGAAAAATAACAAACTGTTATACGCGGTTACTTTTTTAGTGGCCGTTGCACTCGGTGCGGGCGTACTTGCTCTTTATAACGACATAGCTCATAAAAAAGAGGAGTCAAAAGCTTACCCGCTAATGCTAAACAAAGTTAGCGAAACGGAGCCGTCTTTTGAAAAATGGGGTAAAAACTTCCCGTCTCATCTCGACGACTTCAAAAAAATGGAGCATAAAAGCGACGAAAATCCAAACGGAAGCGAGCTAATAGAGACTCCTTTCGGCGGTTCTTTCCCTTATAGTAAAATTATCCGCTGGCCTGCGGCTACGGTATTTTGGAACGGGTACGTATTCGGCGTGGATTACAGTAAGCCTAGAACTCACTTCTATAATCAAATAGACCAAATCGAGACAAAAAGAAACGATAAGGAATATATGAATGCTCACGGCTTGCCTGCGTTTAAGGGCCAAAAAGGTACCTGTGTAAACTGCCACACCGGACACCTTACGGCTATGATGGTAGATACGGACTACAAGCAACTAAGCGAAAATCCGACTGCCGCCGCGACTAAGCCTATGCCGTTTTTCGACGTAAAAGAAAACGGTGCGCAGATGAAGCAAGCTTGGACGAAGATGAACTCTATGCCTTATAAAGAGGTTATGGATATGGTAGCTAGCAAACACGGAAAAGACTCTCACGGCGGTTCGCATATGGGTATGGCTTGCGCCGACTGCCACCACCCTGATGACATGAGTTTAAGAATAACTAGACCTGCTATGGTAAATGCTATGGTTGAGCGAGGCTACGAGGCCGACGCTAAACAAGGCATAAAGGCAACTAGACAAGAGATGAGAACTATGGTGTGCATGCAGTGCCACGTAGAATACTACTTTAATGCGGATTCGACTCCTGTTTTCCCTTGGAGCAAATGGAAAAAAGGCGAGCCGTTTAAAATCGAGAATTTCGACCAATACTACGACGAGCAGCTAGCTAAAGAGGATGGATTTAAATCCGACTATATTCATAAAGATACAGGCGCTAAAATTATCAAAATGCAGCACCCTGAGTCTGAGCTATTCTCGACTAGCGTTCACGCCAGAAGCGGTGTAACGTGCGCAGACTGCCACCTTCCGTATAAGAGAAGCGGATCGGAGAAGATCACGGATCACTTTATGGTAACTCCGTTTAACAACTTAACCGCATCTTGCAAAACTTGCCACCCTCAAAGCGAGCAAGAGTTGAAAGATAGAATTAACTTTATCCAAAATCGCCACGCTTACGAGTTAAGAAACTGTGAAAATGCGTTACTTTCTTTCATCCAAGACGTCAAAGTCGCAAGAGCCGAGCTAGCTAAACACGAGAAATTTGCTTCGATCGCCGATGAAAAAGAGAGAAAAGAGGCTATCAGCAAAGCTCTTGAAAAAACGCTTCTTTTCCACAGAAAAGCTCATATCCGCTGGGACTTCAGCTTTAGCGAAAACAGCTACGGATTCCACGGAGACGAAGAGGCGGCTAGAATCCTTGGACAATGTAAAGAGGTTGCTCGCCAAGGACAAATCGAGCTAGTAAATGAGCTTGCTCCTTATGGCATCAGCATCAAGCTAACGCAAGAGGCTACTCCTGTTGCAGCACCTGCTCCTATCGGACACAAATGGCCTATCGGCGCTGTTCCGACAGAGAAGATGAAGCAAACAGACGAGAACGTCAAGAATTTAAATTTTAAATAAACCCCCTAAACCCAAGGCCTGCGGGCTTTGGGTTTTTAAATTTACGCATTTTTCTTTCAAATTTTAAAATCCTAAATTTACTTATAAATTTAAATTTTATTGTTTATTTAGCCGTTTTAGGCGATAATCTTCATCAAATTTAAAGGAGAAAATATGCTTAAAAAATTTATTTTTGCTGCTCTTGCGGCGAGTTTGGTTTTCGGTGCGCAAGATCTTGCGATCAAAGCAAAACCTGCGTCAAGCATCGAGGAAACTTCGGAAGAGGAATTTGATGAATCGCAAGCGCGCGTAGATGAGTGTATGCAAAAGGATAGCTCGACTGCCGGCATGATACAGTGCATAGACGCCGAATTTGCTATCCAAGATAAACTCCTAAATCAAAACTATAAAAAAGCCATGAGTGTACTAAATGACGAAAATAAAAAGAAACTAAAAGACATCCAGCGTAAATGGGTGGCCTATAAAGAGGCTAAATGTCCGTTTGTGCCGCCTATGGGTACGCTTTATGCCGTAACGGCTGCCGATTGCTACCTTCAGATGACTAAGGAGCGCGCAAGAGAGCTTGCAAACTTAGCTGAAGACTTTGAGGGTAATCAGTGAGGTTACTCGTCTCTTGTTTAGAGGCCTCTGCAAATTTGCACTTCGAGCAGGTTTTAGAGCATCTGCCAAAGTGCAAGCTAAAAGGCATTTTCGACGAGAAATTCGGCAAACCTTTTATGCGAAGCTCGGAGTTTTCCGCGATGGGTTTCGTGGAGGTTTTGCCGCTTTATTTTAAGGCAAAACGAGCTATAAAAGAGATGACTCGCCTAGCCGCAGAGTGCGACGCCGTGCTGCTTATCGATAGCCCAGCCTTTAACCTGCCGCTAGCTAAAGCGATCAAAGAGGCCGGTATCAAAACGCCGGTGACCTACTATATCTTGCCGCAGGTGTGGGCGTGGAAGGCTGGACGCGTGGCGAAGGTCGAGGCATACTGCGATCATCTGGCTTCGATTTTGCCGTTTGACGGGATGTACTACAACCGCTCGCACTACGTCGGACACCCGCTGCTTGACGAACTACGAGTGCGAAAAAACGAGCTTTTGCAAAGCGGTAAGATTGCTTTTATGCCTGGATCCCGCCGTGCCGAAATTTCACGACTGATGCCGATTTTTCGTGAGGTGGCAAGCCAGATAAAAGACAAAGAAAAGCTGCTCGTCGTGCCGCCATTTTTAGCAAACGATATGCAAATTTACGGCGACGTTAGCGATTTTAGCGTGGTTACGGACGCTCCGCGCGCGCTTTTGCAAAGCGAGTTTGCCTTTATCTGCTCGGGCACCGCGACGCTGCAGGCCGCGCTCGTGGGCACGCCGTTCGTGCTAGCTTATAAGGCTAAAGCAATCGACATAATGATAGCGCGGATGTTTGTGAAACTACGCCACATCGGGCTTGCAAATATAATGTTTGATTTTATGGGCGAAGAGGCACTGCACGAGGAGCTATTGCAAGAGGAAGTAACGCCCGGCAATCTAATAAAAGCCTACGAGAGCTGCGATAAAGAGAAATTTATCAAAGGCTGCGAGAAGCTACGAAAATACCTAAAACACGGCTCTGCGGCTAGCGTAGCGCAAATCATAACGAATAAAGGATGAAAAATGACCGAACCGATGACGCTTTTTGGATATGAAAAAATCACGAACGAACTAAAAAATCTAAAGACCGTCGAGCGCCCGAATATCGTCGAGGAGATCGACATCGCGCGCAGTCACGGCGATCTAAAAGAAAACGCCGAATACCACGCCGCTCGCGAAAAACAGGCGTTTATCGAGAGCCGTATAGCCGAGCTTAGCGACATAATAAGCCGCGCCAAGGTAATCGACCCCGCAGAATATGAGCATGATAAGGTAAAATTTGGCTCCACGGTCGTCATCATGGACGTAGAAACCGAGCTTGAAAGGACCTACACGCTAGTTGGCACGCCGGAGAGCAACCTAGAGCGCGGTCTCATCTCGATAAACTCGCCTCTAGCCAAACAGCTAATCGGCAAGAGCGAAGGCGACGAGGTCGCGCTAAATTTGCCAAACGGCAGAAGCGACGTCGAGATCTTATCCGTTAGCTATAAACCGATCAAATTTTAGAGCCGATGAGCGCGTTTAAAACCGTTAAATTTACTAGCTCGGCAGGTAAATTTGAGCCTTTAAATTTAACTACGGCGTTTGCCGAGTTTTTCAAATTCGGCTCATTAGATTTAAAACTCCTAGCCGCAAATTCGGCGCTACAAAAAGTAAAATTTGATGCCTGAGCAAATCGTCGTAAAAAGCGGCGCGATCTTTATCGCCGACTCGCACGAAAACGAAAATCGCGAAAATTTTTGGCATTTTTTGTGCGCGTTAAAAAGCGGCGAGATAAAGACGCCGCAGCTGTTTTTGATGGGCGATATGTTTGATTTTTTGGCGGGCGAATGCGAGTTTTTCGTCAAATTTTACGAGCGATACGTCCGTGCGATCGACGAGTTGGGCGAGAAAATGGAAATTTACTATTTCGAGGGAAATCACGATTTTAACCTCGCGCCTCTGTTTAAAAACGTCAAATCCTATCCTATCGGCGCTCAGCCGGTTAAATTTGCCACTGAGTGCGGACAGAGCGTGCTTATCGCGCATGGAGATATATTTTTGCCTTTTGTCGCAAAATACGCTTTGAGGTTTTTGCGCGTCAAAGTTTTTTTAAAAACGATGAATTTTTTCGATAAATTTCTAAATTTTAGGCTCTCAAAACAAATTTTAAATAAGCTTAAACGAAAAATTTTAGATTATAAAATACCGAATTTTAAGAATTTAGTCGAAGCAAAAATGCGCCGATATAACGTATTTTACGAGGCTGACGTCGTCATCGAGGGGCACTATCACCAAGGCGAACAGTACACGATAGGTAAACAAAAATATATAAATATTCCTTCTTTTGCATGCGAGCAAAGCTATTTTGTAGTAGAATACGGCCAAAATATTAAGTTTGCTCGAAAGAGCGTAAAGGTTTAAAATGCTTAAAAATGGCACATTAAAAACCGGTTCAAATGAGATGGAGCTTGTTGATTTTCGTATCTTTAAGCAGTCGGGAGACAATGTATATGAGGGTATATACGGCGTCAACGTCGCTAAGGTGCGCGAGATCATCAAGATGCCAAATTTAACCGAGCTTCCAGGAGTACCCGAGTATATAGAGGGGATTTTTGACCTACGCGGCGTAGTGATACCTGTCATAAATTTAGCCAAATGGATGCAGATAAACGAGCCTAAGGGCGGAGCTATCAAGCCTCGCGTTATTATCGCCGAATTTAGCGGGATATTGATAGGTTTTATCGTTCATGAGGCAAAACGTATCAGGCGCATAAGCTGGGCGGATATAGAGGCTGCGACTTTCGCCTCAAACGCCGGAACGCTAGATAAAGGCAAGATCACGGGCGTAACTCGTATCGAAAACGATGAAGTTTTGCTCATACTAGACCTTGAAAGCGTCGTCGAAGAGCTTGGTATCTATAGCCCGAAAATGGAAGTAGAAATCGATCAAAATAAGCTTTTAAGCGGGGTTGCGCTAGTGCTAGACGATAGCTCTACAGCTAGAAAACTAGTAAAAGATATGCTAGAAAAAATGGGACTAAGAGTGGTTGAAGCAAAAGACGGCGTGGAAGGACTTGCTAGAATGCAAGATCTATACGAAATGTACGGCGATAAACTAAGTCAATTTTTAAGGGTGATTTTGAGCGACATCGAAATGCCTCAGATGGACGGATATCGTTTTGCATCGACTCTAAAGAATAATCCAAGATATGCGGGAATTCCTATCATATTTAACTCTTCTATAAGCAATGACTACAGCGAAGCTCAAAGTAAAGAGGCTGGGGCTGCCGCGTATCTAACTAAATTTGACGCGTCGCTATTTTATAACGAGGTGCTTCGCGTGATCGAAGCGAACAAGAAATAAGGGGGAGTGGAATCATGGATGATATGAGAGAAATAATGGAAGACTTCCTGGTTGAAGCCTTCGAACTAGTAGAACAAATAGACCATGACCTTATAGAACTTGAGTCAAATCCTGAAGATTTAGAGCTTTTAAATAGAATTTTCCGCGTTGCGCATACGGTCAAGGGGTCATCGAGCTTTTTAAATTTCGATATCCTTACTAAGCTTACGCACCATATGGAAGACGTACTAAACAAAGCCCGCCGCAACGAACTAAAGATAACTCCGGATATCATGGACGTGGTACTAGAGTCCGTAGATATGATGAAGGGACTTTTGCACGGTATCAGAGATAGCGGCAACGATACGGACGTAGGCATCGAGATAGGTGATATCTGCAAAAGGTTAACCTCAATATCCGAAGGCGAAGCCCCGAGCGCGGCCGCTAGCGAGCCTGCTGCTGCAGCGCCAGAGCCTGTGGTAGAGACGCCGAAAGAGCCTGAGCCCGAACCCGTTAGCGATGAAAATTTATCAAATTTAAGCGACGACGAGGTCGAAGCCGAGATAGAAAGACTGCTGAAAGTAAGAAAGGCCGAGGATCAGGCAAGGCGCGCTCAAAAAGCGGCCGGAGGCGAAGCGCCAAAACCTACCGCACCGGCTGCGCCGCAAGCTGCCGCTCCCTCAAATTCTGCACCGGCTCCAAAGCCGGCTCCAGCAAAGCCCGCCAACAAAAAAGAGGACAAAAAAGTCCCGGCTCCATCAAGCGGAGCTAGCGCGGACGAGCAGACTATACGCGTCGAGGTTAAGCGCCTAGATCACCTGATGAATCTGATCGGCGAGCTGGTGCTTGGCAAAAACAGATTGCTCAAAATTTACGACGATGTAGAGGAGAGATATGAGGGCGAGAAATTCCTCGAGGAGCTAAATCAAGTAGTGTCTAGCCTAAGCCTAGTGACTACCGACATACAGCTAGCCGTTATGAAAACGAGGATGCTACCTATCGCAAAGGTGTTTAATAAATTTCCTCGCATGATCCGCGATCTAAGCCGCGAGCTAAATAAGCAAATCGACCTTGAGATCACGGGTGAGGAGACGGAGCTAGATAAATCTATCGTCGAGCAAATCGGCGATCCGCTCGTGCATATGATAAGAAACTCGTGCGACCACGGCATCGAAGACGGTCCTACCAGACTAGCTGCTGGCAAGCCTGAAAAAGGCACTATCCAGCTAAAAGCCTACAACGAAGGCAACCATATCGTAGTCGAGATTGCCGATGACGGTAAGGGACTAGATGCCGATATGCTAAAGGCACGCTCGATAGAAAAGGGCATCATCACCGAGCGCGAAGCCGATACTATGAGCGATAAAGAGGCGTTTGGGCTTATATTTAAGCCTGGATTTTCGACTGCTGCGAAGGTAACTAACGTAAGCGGTCGCGGCGTGGGAATGGACGTCGTAAAGACTAATATCGAAAAGCTAAACGGCATAATCGACATCGAAAGCGAAGTGGGCAAGGGCACGACGATGAAGCTAAAGATTCCGCTCACGCTAGCGATTATACAGTCGCTTTTAGTCGGCGCTCAGGAGGAGTTTTTCGCTATTCCTCTAGCAAGCGTTTTAGAGACCGTGCGCGTGCCGATCGACGATATCTATACGATCGATGGCAAAAACGTGCTTAGACTACGCGACGAGGTGCTTTCTTTGGTTAAACTCTCCGATATTTTCGGCGTAAAACAAGTCTTTGACGGCGGCGATCAGACATACGTGGTCGTTATCGGCGTAGCTGAGGCAAAGCTAGGTATCATCGTAGATAGTCTCGTAGGACAAGAAGAGATCGTCATCAAATCAATGGGCGACTATCTCCAAAATATCCCTGGAATCGCCGGCGCAACGATAAGAGGCGACGGTCGAGTGACGCTAATTATTGACGTCGGAATAATGATGGAGATGGCAAAAGATATAAAAGTAGACATAAAAACTAGCATGGAGACTTCAAAAAGCGTTAAAGAAAAACCGAGCGACTACAAGGTGCTAATCGTCGACGACTCGAAGATGGATAGAACTATAATGCAAAAATCGTTAGCGCCTCTTGGCGTAACGGTGATAGAGGCCACTAACGGCGTCGAGGCTCTAACTATCGTAAAATCAGGCGAACACGCGCTTGATGCGATGCTAATCGATATCGAAATGCCGCGAATGGACGGCTACACGCTAGCAGGCGAAATTCGCAAGTACTCAAAATATAGAAATTTGCCGCTTATTGCGGTAACTTCTAGGACGTCAAAGACCGATAGGCTAAGAGGCGTGGAAGTAGGAATGACCGAGTATATAACTAAGCCGTATTCGTCCGAGTACCTTGAAAACGTAGTTAGAAAAAATATCAAACTAATAGGATAGAACATGAACGACAAACTAAATCAGGTTCTAAAAAGACAAAAAAGACAGGTGATAGACCCGAGCGAAAAAGAGCGAGAGGAGATCGTCCAATTAGTCGGTTTCATCGTGGGCGACGAGGAGTACGCGATACCTATTTTAAATATCCAAGAGATAATTAAGCCCATAGAATACACTCGCGTGCCTAGCGTGCCTGAGTATGTTTTGGGCGTATTTAACCTGCGCGGTAGCGTCATCCCGCTAATTGACTTGAGAAAGAAATTTTCTCTAAACGCCGCAAAACCAAGCCCAAGCACGAGGTATATCGTGATGAAAGAGGGCGATAACGTCGCGGGGTTTGTGATCGATAGGCTAACGGAAGCCATCAGGATACAGCAAAACAGGATCGATCCGCCGCCTGAAACGCTTTTAAAAGATAAGGGTATGATTTACGGCATCGGCAAGAGAGATAGTAGTATTCTTACGATTTTAAAAGTTGAAACGCTATTGAAACGTGATTTTTAGGATTAATTTTGATAAAGCTTTGTGTATTTGATTTTGATTCGACGCTGATGGACGGCGAAACGATAGATTTTTTAGCCGCAGTAAAAGGCGTGGGCGACGAGGTTAGCGAAATAACTGCAAAAGCGATGGCTGGAGAACTTGATTTTTTCGAGAGCTTAACGCGCCGAGTATCGCTTTTAAAGGGGCTTGAGCTTGCTAAGGTAGATCAAATTTGCTCAAATTTGCCGCTCATGCCCGGAGCTGCCGAACTGATCTCGTATCTAAAAAGTAAGGGCATTAAGGTCGTAGTTTTTAGCGGCGGATTTCACTCGGGCACGGACAGAGCGCAAGAAAAGCTCAAATTTGATGCTAGTTTCGCAAACATCCTGCATCACAAAGACGGCGTCCTGACTGGACTCGTGGGCGGCGAAATGATGTTTGGCTTTTCAAAAGGCGCGATGCTTGCAAATTTACAAAAAATGCTCGGCATCTCAAAAGAGCAGACGATGAGCGTGGGCGACGGTGCCAACGACCTATCTATGTTTGAGCATTCAAATTTAAAAATCGCATTTTGCGCGAAGCAAATTTTGAGGCAAGCGGCAACTTGTTGCGTGGATAAAAAAGATTTGCGCGAGATCGTAAATTTGATATAAAAAGGCGAGAAAATGTTTAATAACGATATAAATTTTTCATTGTGGTGCGACTTTATCGAGCGCGATTTTTTGCAAAACGAGTTTGTAAATTTGCTTCAAAACGGCGCTATTAACGGCGTGACTTCAAACCCATCCATCTTTAAGGCCGCGTTTTTATCGGACTCTTATAAAGACGTCATCGGCCAAATGGGTAAAAAATATCCGAAGGCGCTTTATGAGACGCTCGCGATGCAAGATATCAAGATAGCTGCAATAAAACTTTTGAAGCATTATGTAAATGGCGACGACGGTTTTGTTAGTATCGAAGTCGATCCTGGTTTTTGCGACAATGCGGCAGCTACGGTAGATGAGGGGGCTAGGCTGCACGCGGAGATCGGCATGCCAAACGTCATGATAAAAATACCTGCTACAAAAGCCGGCTTTGAAGCGATGAGCGCATTAAGCGCGCGCGGTATCGCGGTAAATGCGACGCTGATTTTCTCGCCCGAGCAAGCCATAGCGTGTTTGGACGCTTTTGAAGAGGGCATGAAGGCTTATGAGAAAAAATTTCCGCTAACGCCGTTACCAAAGAGCGTGATTAGTATTTTTGTTAGCAGATTTGATCGATTGCTAGATGAAAAAATGCGCGAAAACTCGCTGCCGACGGGTCAAATCGGCATAATGAACGCGACTAAAATTTATAAAATCATAGAAAATAAAAGTTTGCCTACGACGAGGGCGCTGTTTGCTAGTACGGGCGTGAAGGGTGATGATTTAGCAAAGGATTATTATATAAAAGAGCTTATGTATAAAAATGCGATAAATACGGCTCCTCTTGATACTATTAAAGCTTTTATATCTGGTAAAAACGAACCAAAAACCGCCGTTAGCGACGATAGTATAGAGAAATTTTTCGGCGTAGTAAAAAGGGCCGACATAGATATGGAGAAGGTTTATAAAGACTTACTAAACGACGGCTTAAAGCAATTTGTAACTGCATTTGAAGATATCATGGAAGCATTAAAATGAAGTCTTCTGGATTTAATTCGATAGAACAAGAAGAGAGAGCCGGCTATGAACCGGTTGGCTCCGGCATTAAATTTGACACTCAAGACGACGAACTTGAGCGTATTATAAATTTAGGAGCTAATGCCGTAAAGGGCGATATACAAAAAATAAGAGATAAAAATAAAGAAAAATTACAAGAAGAACAAATTATAGCGCTAAAACCGGAAAAAGAAGAGCGGAAAATTAACGAAATTTTAGATAAAAATTTGACCGATCAGGGGCCTGTGTTTAAATTTGGACAAAATATTGATTTCGACAACCTGCCGGCATTAAAGCCATTAGATGGCGAGCTTTTGAAAAAGAAAGAGCAAGCAGAGCCTATCAAATTTGATGAATCTATCGAACCCGCTAAACTAGAAGCAAAAAAGCATGAGTTTAGTGAAAATCTCCAGGCTATCAATGAAGCGTTAAGCGAAATAGACGCTCTAGACGAGACGCTTGAACAAAAAAATATGCTTGATGAAACGGAGATAGCTGAGGCGTTGGAGCAACCGGGCGTCGATAAAGCGCCGGACGCAAAATTTAATAATAATAGCGCAAGCTTAGACAATTTAGGCGTCGGTTTTATTGTAGAAGAGGTTGATTTTACGCAAGGTCCTAGTGAAAAGGATCAAATTTTAGACTTTTTTCAAAACGAATTTAATATATCTCAAAATGGAGACAATAAAGAAGCGAAAGATGAATCGGATATAATCGCAAATGAGGTAAATTTAATCCAATCTAAGTCAAATTTAAATGTAGATTTTTGTAATACCAAGAAAAACACGAAGATTGACGAGTTCGAAAATTTGCATGAATCGCAAGAACAAGTTTTAGAGTCAAATTTAACGCAAGCATATAAAAGTACAAGCAAAGGAGCAACGCAAGTGCAAGTCGAAAGCGCGCAAGAAAGCGGGATAAGTACGGCAAAAGAAGCTGAAGCAAGACCTGCTAAGCGTAAAGATAGGGCTGCGCTTTTGGCTGAAATCGGGCTGTCGACCGATGATAGCGGTCTTGGAATATCCGGCGATAGGGCGTCAATAATGCAGGCTGACGAAAGTGCTAGAAGAGTTGCTATGAAAGGCGTGCTAGATAAATACTTAATAAAGCTTATTGAGCTTGGCGGTAGCGACTTACACGTAAAATCAGACAGAGTTATCAGAGGTAGATTTAACGGCGAGATATTTACGATGGGCGATAAAATTTTAGATTACGACAACTCGATACTACTTGCAAAGGAGATTTTAGGGGCGAATTATTACAATCTTATGAAAAGAAAGAGCGTAGATTTTACATATAAATTAAACGACGACTACCGTTTCCGTTCAAACGTCTTTTTGCAGATGGACGGCGTATCTTTCGTATTTAGAACGATCCCAACGAAAATTCCTACGATGTCCGAGCTTTTATTGCCGCCGGTTATTGAAAAGCTTTGCAATAAAGTAAATAGAGGCATCATCCTAGTAACTGGACCTACCGGTAGCGGTAAAACAACGACACTAGCTAGCATGATAAACCACCTAAATCACACAAAAAACTACCACATAGTCACTATCGAAGATCCGATCGAGTTTATATATAACGACGACAAAAGCGTAATAAATCAGCGCGGTATCGGCCAAGACGTAGATAGTTTCGCCGACGCGCTAAGGGCCTCTTTGCGCGAGGATCCGGATGTTATATTTGTGGGCGAGATGAGAGACCTGGAGACTGTTAGAACCGCGATAAACGCCGCAGAAACCGGCCACCTAGTACTTGCTACGCTTCATACCCTTGATGCTAAAGAAACTATCGGCCGCGTTATAAATATGTTCCCCAAAGAGGAGCAAAATAGAATCAGGATGACCTTTGCTTCGGTTGCGGAGGCTATTATATCTCAGCGCCTTGTCGTGACTACGACCGGTAAACGCCGCGTCGCTTGCGAAATAATGGTAAAAAACATAAGAATAAGAGATATGATCTTAGAAGATAGAGATAGCGAAATTTACGACGCGATAGAACAAAGTAAAAATACCTACGGAATGCAGACCTTCGAGCAGCATTTGCTTGACATGTATACTTCGGGCGTTATAACGAAAGAAGAAGCTCTAAAAAGCGCCAGTAGAAGGGAAAATCTCGATATCAAAATCAAGAGCGCCGACCTTGCTAAAAAACGAGCTATGGTTGCCTCTATCGAAGAGGATGCCGAGCTTTTAAAAGAATTTCAAAGCGAAGTTATTGCGCTCAAAGATATCAAGTAAGGCGAAATTTATATAAATTTGGGTATCATCGGCTTCTATTTTTCAAGAAAGGAAAACGATGTTAGAAGGTATCGTTAGAGAGAGTATCGGTAAAAAGGCGTCAAAAGCCTTGAGAAGAGATGGTTATCTAATCGCCAACATTTATGGTAAGGGATTAGAGAATGTTGCAGCTGCTTTTAAAGTCAATGACTTTATCAAAGAAGCACGCAAAAAAGAGAGCCTTGCTTTTGATGTAAAAGTAGGCGGAAAAGTTTATAATGTCGTTATTGTTGATTACCAAAGAGATGTTGTTACAAGCGATCTTAAACACGTAGATCTAAAAGTAGCACTTCCAGGCGTTTTATCAAAATATATGATCCCAGTTAAGCCAGTTGGAACACCTATTGGTCTTAAAAATAAGGGTGTTTTGATCCAGTCAACAAGACGTATTTGCGTAAAATGCACGGCTGAAAATTTACCAAATTCATTTGACGTTGATGTAAGCAAACTTGACATTGATGATACGATTTTGGTTCGTGATATCACAGCTCCTAAAGGCGTTACTATCATTGACGCTGACCGTGTTGCGGTACTTGGAGTTATTAAAGCTAAATAAAAAGGGCTTTTGTGACACTAATAGCGGGGCTGGGCAATCCTGGCCCCAAATACGAAAATACTAGACACAACATAGGCTTTATGCTTATAGAC
>NZ_CALINL010000295.1 GCF_938045225.1 uncultured Campylobacter sp. | reverse complement strand
TACTTGTTCAGCTTCGTTTGCGATAAAAATTTTGGGTAAATTTTTAAGGTTTGTCGGCATTAAAAGATTAAAATTTGCGTTTAGTTCGGTGAAATTTAAAGCTTCAAATTCGCCGCTAATATCTTTAAATTTAACTCTTTCGCCCGCGCTTAAATTTTTAAAAGCAAACTCCAAAAGCTCGCTAAAATTTGCCTTCGTCACGGGAGTAAATTTGCCGTCTATAAAAACGCATACGTCGCTAAAAACGCCGTTTTCGCACTCTTTTAGCTCGCCTTTTAGATAGTCGCTAACGACGCGCGGCGTGATGTTTGAGAGGGTATTCTCAGGCTCGCTTGCTTCGCCGTTCGGCAAATTTTCGCTCGCATAAACCCTTGAGCCGCGCAAAAACACGCTGTGAGGCAGCCCGCTAGCAAGCATATCCGAAAACGCCAAAAGCTCCTCTTGCGAACTCTGGGCGTAAAGCATCGTTAAATCCTGCTGCTTTTTAAGGCTAAATTTTAACCCGCTTTTTTGTGCGTAAAATTTAAGAAAAAACGCAAAATTTTCGCTCGCGCAGTCAAACTCGTAAGCTAAAATCATATCGCGCCCTTTTTTGAAAACTCTAAAGCGATGTCTGAAACGCTAAAATTTGCGATCTTTTCGTAGCTAAACCCAAGACGCGAAAGCTCGTTTAAAAGCGTCTTTTCCATCAAATTTGCCCCCTCTTGCGCCTGCGTGGAGAGCTCAAAACCCATAGGCTCGAGGCGGTTTGGCACGATACCTAAAATTTTCGTCCGCGGCAAATCGCCCGCAAGCTCCATGAGCCGTAAGGTCTCTAGCATCTCTACCTCGTGCGCGGAGCCGTTCCAGGAAATTGTGGGCGGCATCTGCTCGTAACCGAAAAAATACACGTCCCCCGTCTCGCCGCCATCTGCGCTGATGCAGTCGGCAACTATCAAAACGTCCGCCCAAGCAATAACGGGCGTGAGCGCCATAGCTAGCGTACCGCCGTCGATAAATTTTAGCTCCAAATTTGCGCCGTCTGCGTTAAATTTTGAGTCATCGCTACGAACGAGGTCGCCACTTAAATTTGAGTTCGCGCCTTCTAAATTTGACGAGCTAAATTTTTCGCTTAAATTTGAAACGGAGTCAAATTTAGCCGAGGATTTAGGGCTAAATTTATAGTTTCGCTCCATCATTTTGACAAAATGCACCCCAACTCCCTCGTCGCCAAACATTACGTTGCCGATACCTAGCACCAAAACCCGCATCAGTGCTCGTCTTTTACGTATTTGTAGCCGCTAATAATCGCGTCAATAGCTCCGTTTTTGCCTTTTACGGCGTTAAATACCACCATATACACGTGCGCTACGACAAAAACAATGATGATCCACATGCAGATTCGGTGTATCGTACGGACGTTTGCTAGCCCGCCCATTAGCTCCTCGCACTGCCTCATCGGCTCGTAAAGCAGTCCGCCAAGCCCCTCGTGATAGACGTGAACGTAAAGCACGAGGCCTGTTAGGCAGATCAGGAAAAGAACTAGATAAAAGAAAAAATACGACACAAACTGAAGCGGGTTATAAACGCCCTTTAGATGCGGGTGCGGACCTAAAAACAGGTAGTATTTTATCTGCGCTATCCAGACTTTGGGATTAAAAAAATCGACGATACTCACGACCTCTTTGCGGCTGTATTTATCAAATATAAATAGGTAGAGTTTGAAAATAAAGCACGCTATCAGGACAAATCCCGCGATCTGATGAGCCGCGCGCCACTTGGCGTTCATAAACAACACGGGCTCGGTCGTGACCTCGGGACTAACGAAAACATAGGATATATAGTATCCGCTCACCACCAAAAAGGTGATGGCAAAAAACCTGATCCAGTGCGTCGCTCTAAGCCCGATGGAAAATTCATACTCGCTTTTGCGGTCAAATTTATGCTCGCTCATAGCCGCTCCTTTCACAAATTAGGATTGATTTTGTATTCGCCCAGCTGCGTGCCGCGCGCATCCATCACGTGTACGGCACATGCGATACAAGGATCGTACGAATGTATCTTGCGTATGATCTCAAGCGGCTTGGTTAGATCGGCGATCTTTAGCCCGATAAGACACTCCTCGTAGCTTCCGCGTACGTTTGCGGCGTCTTTTGGCGAGGCGTTCCACGTGCTAGGCACGACTGCTTGCCAGTTGGTTATCACGCCGTCTTTTATACGGCACCAGTGACTGAGCGCTCCGCGAGGGGCATTGCCTTGGAAATTTCCCTTATACTCTTTACCGTTATCTATGACGTACTTTGCGCAGGTTTCTTGATCGGTTTTTAGATTTTCTACTAGGCTATTAAAGGCGGTTAGTCCGTGATCGGCTACTAGTTTAGCCTCTAGCATCCTGGTTGCGGTTCTACCCAGAGTAGAAAATACCGCCTCAAGCGGAAGCCCCGTATCTTTTAAAAATTTATCGACGATTTTTACCACGCGCTCGTTGCCTTTGGCGTAGTTTATCACGATGCTGGCTACTGGGCCCACCTGCATAGGTTTGCCCTCATAGCGAGGAGCTTTGATCCAGCTATATTTGCCCTTTTCGTCAAAGACTTTAGTATCTACTTCTTTGCCGTGACCGTCTAGAGTTTTCATATCTTTTAAGCCGGTGTAGTTTGGCTCGGTCTGTCCGTCGTATGGATGCAGCGGGGCTGGGTTTTTATACCATGCGCGAGTGGCTTCCTCAGTAATCTTATCGCCGTCTACTTCGTAAACCTTGCTAATATCGCCGTTTAGGATAGCGCCGCCTTGGATCAGATACTCGTTTCTACTGACTAAAAACTCGTCGTAAGCGAATAAATTTGACACGCCGATGTCTTTTAGTACGCTAGGCTCGCTGCCGTATGCTTTAGCAGCCATGACGAGATCTGGATAGTAAGCCCGGTTAATAAAATCGGCCGTTTCTTGAAATTTAGTTAGATATTCGCCCAGTCTTGCAGGATCAAGCAGGTCCATGACGCAGGTCACGCCGCCTACGGTTAGGCTTTGCGGGTGCGGGTTTTTGGAGCCAAATATCGCCATCATCTGCGCTACCGTTCTTTGTATCCTTAGACACTCTAAATAGTGCGAAAGCACGATCAAATTTTGCTCGGGCGTAAATTTATAGGTCGGATGTCCCCAGTAGGCGTTGGCAAAAGGCCCTAAATTTCCCTTTTTTACGAAGGCTTCGACGCGCTCTTTTACCTCTTTTAGTTTATCTGCGCCGGTCGCATACGGCGTGTCGCAGTATTTAAACGCCTCGTCGCTAGCCTTGTGTGCGTCCGCGCTTAGAGCCGAGACCACGTCCGCCCAGTCAAGGCCGTGAAGCTGATAAAAATGCACTACGTGATCGTGCATATAAAGGGCGTTGTTCATCAGCGTGCGCGTTAGCTGCGCATTTAGCGGAGGAACGATGCCTAGCGCGTTCTCGACGGCCATGATGCCCGCGCGGTAGTGCGAAAACGTACAAACTCCGCAAATCCTCTGCATGAAAAATCCCGCATCCCTCGGATCTCGCCCCTTTACGACCTGCTCTATGCCGCGCCAAAGCGTCGAGCCCGAGTAGGCTTCTTTGACTACATTATTTTCATCTACGACGACCTCTATGCGCAGGTGGCCTTCTATTCTGGTTATCGGGTCTATTACTATTCTTTGCTCGCTCATTTTACGCCTCCTCTTTGTCTTTAGCAAAAATGCTTACCGCGGCGTGCGCTGCTATACCTATGCCTGCGAGCGCTAGCACTCCGATGCCGATTTTATCGCTGACGTTATCGGCGCCTAGGCCTAAAACGGTATTAAACAGCCTATCTGCCATCGGCTCCTCAAAAGGCCCCATCGTATCCCAAAAATCAGGCTCCGAGCACCCTATGCAGCCGTGACCCGCCTGCACCGGCCAGCTAGTGTGCTGATTAAATCTCTCGCGCGAGCAGTTATTAAACGTATATGGGCCTTTGCAGCCGACTTTATAGAGGCAGTAGCCGTTTTTTGCGCCCTCGTCGCCAAAGGTCTGCACGAACTCGCCCGCGTCAAAATGCCCTCTTCGCTCGCAAAGATCGTGAATCCTAAGTCCGTAAGCCCATTTTGGACGGTTAAATACGTCAAGCGCAGGCAATGTGCCAAAAAGTATGTAGTGAAGGACGTTGCCCACGATATTTTTCTCGCTCGGAGGACAGCCCGGGACGTTTATGACCGGTTTTGAGGTTACTTTTGATAGACCGACGGAATTTGACGGGTTTGGCTTTGCCGCTTGTATACCGCCAAAGCTCGAACAGGTACCGATAGCAAATATCGCCGCGGCGTTCTGGCTCGCGTGCTTTGCGTGATGAAGTCCGCTAAGACCCAAAGGACCGACCGTTAGATAGTTTTCCGTATCGCCCGTAGGTATGCCGCCCTCGACTAGCAGGATGTATCTGTCTTTGTATTTTTCGATCGCGCTTTCTAGGTTTTCCTCAGCCTGCCAGCCTGCCGCAGCCATCACGGTTTCGTGGTACTCGAGGCTGATGTAGTCAAAAATCAAGCTATCTATACTCGGCGCATCGGTACGAAGCAAACTCTCGCTGCATCCCGTGCACTCGGCCATATGTAGCCAGATCACGGGCAATCTATCGCTAAGCTCGGCGGCTCTAGCCACGGTTGGCGCCATCGACGCAGGCAGCGCCATAAACGCCGTCATCGCGCCCGCCCATTTCATAAAGTCGCGCCTGCTAAATCCGCTTTTCTTCAAAGCTTCGCCGATTGATCCGTTTTTTAGGGTCGGAAGCGCGGCAAGCACGTTAAGCCTCTCGTTTATCCTAGCTAGGACATCATCTCTCATGCTCTCTCCTTGGAGTGAAATTTGCATTTTGGCATATTTGATAAAAGAGTAAATTTGTCTTTAATTATTATCAAATAGCTTTAAATATTGAAATATTACAACTAAAATTTAAATTTCTATATTTAGCAAAAGAACTAGTTTTAATAATTAAGTATATTGTTATTTTAGTGATATTTTTGCAAAGAAAGCTCTAAAAATAATTAAAGTATAAAAAGATAAATTTAACAAATTATTTTTTGGTTTTGATATTTTAAAATCAAAATCGCCCTATTTCTCAATTGGTTTCAAGGCTTTAAAATTTGAAATGCAAATTTACGGCATCAAATTTTACTCTGACCGCCTTGCATTTCTAAAATTCGCGAGCTTATTTGCATAATCTGCGCAAACACCGCTCCCTTTTGCGTCTCAAGCGATGCCGCCATATCTTTTGCGTATGGGTTTTTGCTCGCTTTTACCCGCTTGATCGCCGCTTCAAGCTCTTTTAGGCGTTTTTGCAGTTTTTCTAGCTGCTTTTTTAGGATATCGGCGCTACTTTCGCCCTCGTTTGCGCCGCTAGGCAAATTTGACGCACCGCGCAAGATATCGCCCTTATCTCCGCTTTGCAAATTTACGATTTTTAAATTTAGCGTGCCCGCGTTTAAATTTGCCGCGCTAGCTGCCGCTGAGCTTTTGCCGACGCTCATCAAATTTGAGTTTAAATTTATGTTTAGTTTTACATCCATCGCCGTACCTTTAAATTTAAAAGTATATCGGCAAATTTGAGTAAAATTTAAGGCGCAGCCGTAAATTTCGCTCTCAAATTTATGGATTTTAAAGAAGGCTCGGCAAAATCGCCCAAACCCTGCCGAACCAAAAAATCAAGCGACCGAATTTATTCCTTCGGCGCGATCATATCCTCAGGCACCACCCACGCGTCAAATTCCTCGGCGGTTAATATGCCAGATTTTATCGCCTCCTCGCGCAGCGTCGTGCCGTTATGATGCGCAGTTTTGGCGATCTTGGCGGCATTTGCGTAGCCGATGTGCGGATTTAGCGCGGTTACTAGCATTAGGCTCTCGTGCAGCAGTTTGTCGATTTTCGCGGCATTTGCCGTGATGCCGCAAGCGCAATGTTTCTCAAAGCTGTTCATCGCGTCGCTTAGCAGGCGGATGCTTTGGATGAGGTTGTACGTAAGCACCGGCTTAAAGACGTTTAGCTCGAAGTTGCCCTGGCTTGCGGCGATGGAGATCGCGACGTGGTTGCCCATCACCTGCGCGGCGACCATCGTGACGGCTTCGCACTGCGTCGGATTTACCTTGCCCGGCATTATCGAGCTTCCCGGCTCGTTTTCAGGGATGTTTATCTCGCCGATACCGCACCTAGGCCCGCTTGCTAGCCAGCGCACGTCGTTTGCGATCTTCATCAAATTTGCCGCCAGACCGTTTAAAGCGCCGCTTAAAAACACCTCGGCGTCGTGGCTGGTTAGGCCGTGAAATTTATTCGGATGGGATTTAAATTTAAACGCCGTGCTCGTTAGCGCGTTTAGCTCGTCGCTTACCATCTCGCTAAATTTCGGGTGTGAGTTTAGCCCCGTGCCCACCGCGGTGCCGCCGATAGCAAGCTCCTCTAAAAACGGCACGGTAGCTAGGATCTGCGCCTTGCTCGCCTTTAGCATATGCGCGTAGCCGCTAAATTCTTGACCGAGCGTGAGCGGCGTGGCGTCTTGCAGGTGAGTGCGGCCGATCTTTACGATCCCCGCAAACTCGGCGGTCTTTTTATCCAGCGTCGCTTCAAGTTTTTCTATCGCTGGCAGCAGCTTTTTTTGAAGCTCCAGCACAAAGGCTATTCGCATCGCCGTAGGATAGGTGTCATTTGAGCTCTGACCTTTATTTACGTGATCGTTTGGGTGCACGAATTTCGCGTCTCTCGCGTCCAGCGCCGCCTTATCGCGGAAATTTAGCCCCAAAATCTCCATCGCGCGGTTTGAGACGACCTCGTTTAAATTCATATTCGACTGCGTGCCAGATCCCGTCTGCCACACGACTAGAGGGAAGTTCCCATCCAGCTTGCCGTTTAAAATTTCATCGCACGCCTGCGCGATCGCCTCGGTGCGAGGCTCGTCTAGGCGGCCCAGCTTGCGATTTACCAGAGCGCACGCCTTTTTTAGATAGGCAAAGCCCTCTATGACCTCTCTTGGCATCGTCTCCAGCCCTACTCCGATCTCGAAATTTTCATGGCTGCGCTGCGTCTGCGCTCCCCAATATTTTTCATTCGGAACCTTCACCTCACCCATCGTGTCTTTTTCTATTCTATATTCCATGGTTTTTCTCCTTTGCTTAAATTAATATTTGAAATTATATATCAATTATCATAAATTTAATCTTTCGAGATTTTACGCGCAAATTCGATATAATCGCGAAATGAAAAGAGTTTTAGCTAAATTTATCAAATTTTCCGCTGCCTTTGCCCTGATTTGCTTCGTAGCTTTTTTGGCGCTTGATTTTGCTTATCCGCTCGACGTCAAAGCGCTAAAGCGGGAAAATTCGCTCATACTTTTTGATAAAAACGGCCAAATCATAGCCCTTCGACCTAGCAGCGACGAAATTTGGAGATTTGAGGCTAAAGACGTCCCGCAGACGCTAAAAGATAGCGTTCTTTTGTTTGAGGACAAATTTTTCTACTACCACATCGGCGTAAATCCATTCGCTATGATCCGCGCGGCTGCGCACAATCTCACGCATAAAAACCGCATCGGCGCCTCCACGATCACGATGCAAGTCGCGCGCATGATGAAGCGAGAGGAGCGCACCTACGCGAATAAATTTAAAGAAATCTTTACCGCGCTTCAGCTTGAGTGGCATTATAGCAAGGACGAGATTTTAAATTTTTACTTTAACCTCGCTCCATACGGCGGAAATATCGAGGGCGCGGCGGCTGCGGCGAGGTTTTATTTCGGTAAAGATTTAAGCGAGCTTAGTATCGCCGAGTGCGCGCTTTTAAGCACGATCCCAAAAAATCCAAACGCCAACCGCTTGGATAAAAAATCAAACATCAACGCGCTAAAAAACCGCGTCGCAAAACTGCTTTATAAAGCAGGCGTGATAGATCAAAGCGCATTCCAAAGAGCGCAAAGGGAGCCATTTAAAAACAAACGCTATGATGCCGTTTATAAGGCTAAACACTACGCCGCGCAAGCTCTAAAAAACGGCGTTACGCACTCGAATTTAGATCTAAATTTGCAAATTTTACTCGAAAACGCGATAAAAAATACCGCAGCCTCGCTAAAATCAAAAGACGCAAATAACGCCGCCGGGATAATCATCGACAACAAAAATATGAGCGTAGCGGCATACGTGGGCTCGCACGACTGGTACGCTCCGCAGGGGCAAAACGACGGCGTAACGATGAGCAGAAACGTGGGCTCCACGCTAAAGCCGTTTATATTTTCGCTAGGACTCGACGAGGGCTTCATCACGCCAAAAAGCCAGATGATAGATACAGAAATTTTCCTCGGAGAGTACGCGCCCAAAAACTACGACAGCAGATTTTTCGGTATCATCTCGGCGACCGAGGCGCTGGCGCTTAGCCTAAATATCCCGGCCGTTAGTCTAAACAACAAACTAGGCGAAAACTCTCTTTACGAGCTGCTTTCTAGAGTACATTTGGTGAGTTATTCAAAGGAATTTTACGCCGATAGTATCGCGCTTGGAAGCGCGGAAATGAGCTTGCTAAGCTTAGCCCACCTCTACACGATCTATGGAAACGGCGGCGAGCTAAAACCGCTAGAGGTTGCCGGCAAAACACTACTAGGCTACGGACGGCTAATAAGCCCGCAAAGCGCGTATCTAACCTCAAAAATGCTCTCAAGCGCGTCAAGAAGCTATCTGGGCGTGGCGTGGCAATACGCAAAAGACACGCCTCAAATCGCCTTTAAAACCGGCACCAGCTACGGTTCGCGCGATATCTATACGATCGGCGTAAATAACGACTACACGGTCGCGGTTTGGTTTGGCAACTTTAGCGGCAAAAAGACGCAAAATTTAAGTGGATTTAGCGACGCTTCGCGCACGGTTTTTGACGTTTTTAAGCTGCTGGCTCAAAAGCAAAAATTATCTTTCATGAGCGCGCCCGGCGGCATAGAGAGCAAGAAAACCTGCCTTGACGCGTTTAAATTTAAAGAGTGCAAAGACGAGGAAGACGACTGGCTGATAGAGGGCGTAGAGCTAAAAGACGTTTGCGAGAGTATCAGGAGCGAAGAGGTCGGGTTTTTACTCAAAAACGGCGCGATTACTCAAGAAGATATCAAAGAAAGTCCTTGTTACTATAAATTTAAAAGCTATAAACCTCTCGTTGCAACGCCGTCAAATAATCAAATTCTGCTAAGCGATGAGAATTTAACTAAAGTTATGCTAAAATGCTACGCTTATATCGGCGATGAGATATATCTCAAGATAGACGAAAACGAGTGGGAAAAAGTAAAAAACGCTAGCGAAAATACGTTAAATTTAACGCAAGGCAAACATAAGCTCGGGTGTCTGGACGAAAATTCGAATTTAAACGAAATCAATATAGAAATAAGGAGATTTTAATGAACTATAAACTCATGGGCTTAAGCCTAAGTTGCGTTTTGGCGGCAAATTTAAGCGCCTTTACGCTTGAGGGCGGAAGCAAAATTTTAGAAGGCGGCGCAGTAAGCCTAGACGTAGAATACGCGCAAAAAGACGAGTCTTTAATCGGCAAAGTAACGCACAAAAAGATAATCGAGTGTTCGCCCGAAATCAGCGGCGCCTTTGAATACAGCTCGGACTCTATCTTGTTTTATCCAAAAAAACCGCTGGCAAAGGGCGTAAGCTACTCGTGCAAAAAAGGCGAAAGCAAGGTTAAAATTTACGGCGGAGATTTTGAACTCTCGGGCATAACCGAATACGCCAAAGATACCTTTTTAGCGGTATTTAACGACGAGGTTAGCGAGGAAGAATTTACGGCGAATTTTAAAATTTACGATAAGCAAAATTTGGCCAAGCAAAACATCAAATACAAAATCGTAGCCAAAACTCCTAAAAGCTTTCAAATAAAGCTACTTGAAAAAGGCGAAAATTTGGTATTTGCCGTCTCGAAAAATCTAAAAAGCAAGGCCGGCGCAAACCTAAACGACGACTACGAGGCGACTAACGAGCCTGAAGAACAAGAAAAATTCGTCGATAACGATAGAGCTAAAACTATGTATTTAGACGACGTCAAAGCCGTTAGCCTAGAGGGCGGCAAGCTAGGCATTAGGATATTTTTAAACGACTGGCTCGATACATATAACCTAAATAAATACGTAAAAATAGACGGTATAAAAAATCTACAAGTAGGCGAACTGGAATACACCGATAACAGCGATACAAAATACTACCGCTACGTCGATATAACCAGCGACGAACTAAAGCCTCAAACCGAGTACAAAGTCACGCTAAAAAAAGGCTTTGGCGATGAGGATAGAATTTTGCGAGAAGATGCGGAGTTTAGCGTCAAAACCGGCGATTATAAGCCGTTTTTGGATTTTACCGATAAAGGCTCTTATTTATCTAGCGCCGGCGAAATCGGCGTAAAAGGCGTAAATTTAAATACCGCTAAAGTCGTCGTAGAAAAGCTAAAGGAGCCGAATTTAAGATACTTTTTAAATTTTACCCAGACTCCGCTTGATGACTACGTAGAAGAAGTCGCAAGCAAAAACTACGACCTAGGCGGCGCTCAAAACGAGATGCAAAAATACAAAATAAAGCTTGACTTCGCCGAGGGCGGCGACGGAGTTTATCTAGTCACGATCTACTACGATAAAGATAAAAGCGCCAAAAAAGCCGTCTATCTAACCGACATCGGTCTAAGCGCGAAAATTTCAAAAGACGAGGTGTTTTTATTTGCCAACCGCCTAAGTAAAAACGAAGTCGTCGCAAACGCAGACGTTAAAATTTACTCTGCCAAAAATAGCCTCATCGCAAGCGGTATCACAAACGACGAAGGCGTGTTTAAATTTAATAAAAAAGACATCGGCAAAGACGTAGCAAGCGCGGTCGTAACGCTAGGCAAGGAGCAAAGCTTCATCGCTCTATCGCAAAACAAACGCCTAAACGAGGAGTCGAATTTAGACGTTCAAGATAGAAGCGAAATTTACGACGCTTATTTGCATTTTGCCAGCGATATCATCCGCCCGCAGGAAAATATAAAAGGCGAGATCATCATCAAAAACGCGCTGTTTAAAGGGCTAGCAAATATGCCCGTTAAGCTAAAAATCAAAGATCCGCAAAATAAAACGATCCTAGATAAAAGCGTAAATACGTCCGAGCTCGGCGTCATAAATTTCGACGAGCCGGTAAACTCGGGGCTAACGGGCTCGTTTAGGCTTGAGATAATCTTTGCTAACAAGCTCATAGATAGCTACGACTTTTCCGTAGAGTCTTTTACCCCGCAACGCATCAAAAACGAGGTTAGTCTCGAAAAAGAAATTTACGCTCTAGGCGACGTTATGGACGTTAAATTGCAAAGCGCGTATCTTTTTGGCGGCGCGGCGGCAAATCTAAAAGGCGACGTAACGATAAATCTATATCAACAAGACTACAAAAACGATAAATTTAAAGAGTATAAATTTAGCAACGACGAATACGCCGCAAACGGCCTAGACCAAAGCGTCAAGCAAGTAGAACTAGACGATGAGGGCAAGGGCGAAACCGTATTTAAGCTGGAAAATAAATCCAAAATCGCAAGCGTTTTAAAAGGCACGGCGGTCTTTAACATAAACGACGACGGCAAAAACGTAAGCGCTAGCAAGAACTTTAACGTTTATCCGTTTGACGCGATGGTGGGAGTAAAAGCAAACGATACCTACATCGACTCAAACTCTAAACTAACGCTAAATTTGGTAAGTATCGATCCGTTTAAGGACGAGGAGATAAAAGACAGGCAAAAAGCTATCGAGATAAAAAAAGAAATCTGGGACTACAACTACGATAAAGACGGCTATCTAAGATGGCACAGTCGCTATGAAAAGGTCTTTAGCGATACTCTTAGCGGAAACGAATTTATCTACGACTTTAAGCAAAGCGGCGATTACGTCGTCACGGTTTCAGACATCCTTAGCGGCCATTCGGCGAATTTAAACATTTACGTCAGCGGCTGGGATTACGGCGAAACACTACAGCCGACAAAAGAGCTGGCAAAAGCCAAAATCAAGCTAAACAAAAAAATCTATAAAAAAGGCGACGAGCTAATAGCAGACGTAAGCTCCGTGCTAAAAAGCGGTATCGCTATCGTGACGCTAGAATCGGGCGACGTCAAAAAATATAAAGTCGTAAACGTCCAAAACAACGTAGCAAGCGCTAAATTTAACCTTGATTTCGACTTTGAGGGACTTTACGTCACGGCCTCGGTCGTGCGCGTAGCGGACAACGATACTCTGCCATTTAGAACCTACGATAAAATCTACGTAAAGGCCGATAAATCCTACCGCAGAGCAAACACGCTCATAGAGGCGCCAAAAACCGTAAGGTCAAACTCCAAATTTAAAGCTAGCGTAAAAACCGAGCCAAACGCCGAGGTTACGATATTTGCCGTCGATGAGGGCGTACTGCAAATCACCAACCAAAAGCTAAAAAGCCCGCTGGAGTTTTTCGATACGATTTTAAGCGACGGAGTGCTTGATTACGACTTTTACGCAAATTTAAGCGGCTTTAAAAAAGACGGCAAGGTGCTAAGCTTCGGCGGCGACGCTGCGGCTGCTCTTTTAGAGATGAGGATGGCTAAATTTGCCAGTCCGGTAGATAAGAAAAATATACAAACCTATATCAAAATGCAAACGGCAAAAGCCGGTGCCGACGGCGTAGCGAATTTCGAGATAGAAGTGCCTAGCGACTTTAACTCCGAGATAAATTTAGCCGCGCTTAGCGTCGCCGGCGACAAACTCGGCTTTAGCGTAAATGCCATAAAAGTAAAAGACGACGTCATCCTAAAACCGACTCAAACGGCGTATCTTATCGAGGGCGATAAGATAAACTACTCGCTAAGAGTGATAAATACGACTAAAGAGCCAAAAAAGGTAGCCTTGAGCCTAGATACTAACCTAAATGCGAAACTAGGCGTAGATAGTATCGAGCTAAAACCCGAGGAAAACGCTAAGCTAAATTTCACGGTCGATGCTAACGCTACGGGCAAAGCGTATATAAATTTCACCGCAAACGACGGCAAAGAGGGCTATTCCTACTCGCAAAAACTAGACGTCATACACGCCTATCCGCTAAGCACTTATGCTAAGACGTTTTACGCGAGCGAGAAAAAGACCTTTAAACTGGACGAAGAGTTAAACGATATCACGATAGACGCTTCAAGCTCTATCAAAGGCGTGCTAAGCGCAAATAGCGATAAACTCGTAAATTACCCTTACGGATGCGCCGAACAACGCTCTAGTAAGCTTTTTGAGCTAAATTTCCTAGTGCTTGGAGGCGGCGACTCTAAAGAGGCTAAAGCAAGAGAAGCCGACAGAAAAAGATTCGTCCTTTCAGGCATGCAAGACGTAATCAAAATGCAAAAAACAGACGGCAGCATCGGCTATTGGAATCAGCTAAGCTATACGAACAACTTCGCCTCCGTCTACGCTATCGATATGCTACTGACTCTTGAAAAATCGGGCTTTGCGCTAGATAGCGGAGTAAAAAGCAAGGCTCTTGGCTGGCTTAGGGATTTCGATCCGGTGAATAATTTCCAAGCGCTATACGCCGCATACATCCTAAGTACGCAAGGCAAGCTAGATAGATCAAAACTAAACGCGCTTTACGATCAAAAAAGATACGAAGGCGGCGCGTTAGAGGGTTACTTGATGGCCGCTACGCTTAAAAACGAAGGACTAAACGAAGAGAGCAAGAAAGTGCTAAAAGGAGTCGGCAATAATTTCTTTAACGAGCAATCAGACGATCCTTCGGATTTTGGCTCAAGCGTGAGAAATAAAGCCTTTATCCTGCTTCTTCACGCTAATCACTTCGAGAAAAACGAATTTAGCGACTCTTTGGCCGACTTTTTGATAAAAAACGTAGACAAGCTTTA
>NZ_CALINL010000294.1 GCF_938045225.1 uncultured Campylobacter sp. | reverse complement strand
GTGCTGATCGCCGCAAGCGCCAGAATCCCGGGTGAACGCGCTAAAGTCGCACTCGTGGCAACTTCGCCAAACGTCGATCCTGTGGGCGCGACCGTGGGCACCAAAGGCGTGCGCATAAACGCCGTGACAAAGGAGCTAAACGGCGAAAATATCGATGCGATCGAGTATTCTGCAGAGCCTGCGATCCTCATCACTCGCGCGATGGCGCCCGCGATCATCAGCTCGGTTAAAATCGGCGAGGATAACAAAGCCGTCGTGAGCCTAGTAACCGAGCAAAAGAGCAAGGCTATTGGCAAAAGCGGCATAAATATCAGGCTAGCTAGCATGCTAACGGGCTATGAGATCGAGCTAAACGAGCTAGGCGCTAGAGGCGAGGCTAAAGACGAGAATGCGAAGGATCTAAAGGCGCTGTTTGGCGATCTGTAGCCAAATTTGAGCCTTTTGGTCGCATTTGTTTAGGGCGGTAAATTTAAGGCGCGGCACCGGGATCAAATTTGAGTAAATAAATTTAGCTTAAATTTAATCCACTTTGTTTGCTAAATTTTGCCGCTTTTTATTTTCTACTTTAATGCGTTAAATTTATCTGTATTCATAACCTTATAAAACGAAAGAAACCTGCGAGTAGTGAAATTTCAGGGCGGCGAGTAACCGCCAAATTTTAGGTTATTTATTTTTAGTAGAGCGGTACATTGGGTGCTGATAGTCGTTCCTCTCGCAACCGGCAGCCAATAATCCAAATACCAAAGCAAGCGCGCACAATATAACTTTTCTCATTTTCTACCTTTTTTGAATTTCATTTTCGCGCGATTATAGCAAAATTCGCCAAATTGCCAAAATATCCGCGGTTAAATTTGACGAAATTTAGACTAGACAATTTTGCATCAAATTTGTATCAGTTTTGCAAGAACCGAACAGTATATACGTCAAATTTGCCAGGCCCCCAGCATGCGACTGATCCGCGCTTGCAGGCAAATTTCCTCGCCGAAATTTATCCCGCCTCGCGACGCGCCGAGCCGTAATATATTAAATTTTTATCCAAAAAAAAGTAGAATATCTTAATTTTAAATTTAAGGAAAAATCCGTGTTGCAAGCATTAGCGCTTAGATATAGACCGCGAAATTTTAGCGAGCTCGTAGGCCAGGAGGCCGTCAGCACCAGCCTCACGCACGCTCTGGACGAGAACCGCCTCACTCACGCCTACCTTTTTTCGGGGCTTCGCGGCAGCGGCAAGACATCAAGCGCTATGATATTTTCAAAAGCGCTGGTTTGCGATCACGGCCCGACTAGCCAGCCCTGCGAGCAGTGCGCCAACTGTATCGCTGCAAACGAAGGCCGCCACATCGACATCATCGAGATGGACGCGGCCAGCCACCGCGGTATCGACGATATAAAAGGGCTCATTGAGCAGACCAAGTACGCTCCGGCGATCGCGCGCTTTAAGATTTTTATCATCGACGAGGTGCACATGCTCTCCACGCCCGCGTTTAACGCGCTGCTAAAGACGCTCGAGGAGCCGCCGCCCTACGTCAAATTTATCCTAGCTACGACCGATCCGCTCAAGCTCCCGGCTACGGTGCTATCGCGCACGCAGCATTTTAGATTTCGCCAGATCTCGCGCCCGGACGTCGTCGCGCATCTTGACTTTATCCTAAACCGCGAAAACGTCCCGCACGAAAAAGAGGCCCTCGAGATCCTCGCTCGTAGCGGCGCGGGCTCGCTGCGTGACACTCTCACGCTGCTAGATCAGGCCATCATCTACGCCAAGGGCGAACTCACGCAAAGCGCCGTCGCGCAGATGCTGGGACTCCTTGATCCGCAGCGTATAGAGGAGATATTGGCGCTTGTTATGAGCGGCGACAAATCGGCCGTAAGCGCGGCGGTAGCGCAGCTAGAGAGCTACGACGCCGAGATGGTGATAGACGAGATAACGGCAAATCTAAAAGCAAATTTCCTCGCGCAAAGTCCGAAATACTCGCTGCTTTTGTATGAGAGATTTTTTAGGATCCTCTCGCAGGCACGCTCAATGCTAAGCGTTAGCAGCGACGGCGGATTCGTGCTTGGAGTGATGCTTTTTATGATGATAGAGGCGATAAATCTAAAATCGATCGACGAGATGATAGCCGTGGATGCGAGAGAAAAAATTGCGGATTCGCAGGCACGCGCGGCTGATTTTAGCGCTTCTTCTGCGGCGTCAAATTTCACGGGCGGACGAAGCGAAACGGCTAAATTTAAGGCTCCTGCGCAGACGGGTTCTACGGACGGGTCAAATTTTACGGGCACAAACGCGGCTAAACTCGCCTCGCAAAACGGCGCGGCTCAGGGGCGAAATTTGAGCGCTCAGACTCTAGCCGGCTCGGCAAATTTAAATGCCAAGACGCCGCAGGAGATGGGCAACCAAACCAGCGCCGCAAAAACTCCAAATCCAGCCTACGAAGCTTTTTTGGCCAAAATTTACGACCGCAGCTTTGATCTTGGCGAGTGCTTTAAAAACAGCATCGAGTTTTTGGAGTTTTCAGACGGCTGCATGAGTCTGGCCTCAAGTGCGGCGGGCGACGATCAGAAACGGCTTCGCGAGGGTTCGAAAGTGATTTTGCAGATCTTGCGCAGTCTTTTTGGCGAGAGCGCAAAGATAAAGATAACTCCCAGGCAAAGCCCAGAAATAGGGGCGCAAGAGCAAAAGGGTGCGGCAAATTTGGATAATGAGCACGCTAGCGCAGAAAAATCTGATGACGCCGAAACTGCTTCAGGCCTAGGGAGCGCTAAATTTGACGCAAACGTCTCGGAGGAAAATTTAAATCAAAACGCCCAAGCGCAAGAGTCCTCAAATCTGACCGGAAATTTGTTTTCAGAAGGTAGCAAGGAGAGGACGGCTGCGCCCTCGGAGCAAAATTTGGGCGCCGAATTTGAAAGCGGCGAGCAGGGTAAGCAAACGCAAAATTTGACTCCGCAAACGCAAACGGATATAAATGACGCGGCTCCGAGCGCGCAAACAAATATCGGCTCGCCTATAGGCGAAACCGAGACCTTAAATTTAAGCGAAAACACGGCAAATTTGACGCAAAACTCGCAAACGCAGGCTGGTTTAAATCAACCGATCAAGCCTAAATTTACGCCCGATTTTGAGAGTATGCGCGACGATACGCATGATTTTCACGAGGCGTATTCGCTGAAATTTAAGACTGATGACGGCGCCCTAGCGGGGGCGGATCTGGCCTTTTTAGACGACGAACTAAAGCGGCTCGAGAGCCAAAATGCCGCGAAAACGGAGCAAAAACCAAGCAGCGCCGCTAAATTTAACCAAAACTATGCGCCGCAAACGGCAAGCTACGGCGAGTCGCCCTTTGATCCTGATGGCGTGAGTGAGATATTTAGCGAGGCGGCAGAGTATGACGACGGCCCTTTTGATCGAGATGCGAACGAGCACGTAAATGCCGACGCAAGGCAAAATTTAGATACGGCAAATTTAATCAGCGACGAGTTTCAAAGCGAAGCGAATTTTGACGACTCGTCCTCAAACGAAGCAAATTTGAACGCTCAAAATCCTACGTCAAATTTGGCCGCAAAAACTCAAACCGATCCCAAAGCTGCAAAAACTCAAGCGGTTTTAAAAGAAGCCAAACGACTGTTTGGAGAGCCTGAAGTCTTAGAAATTTGAGGCGTTTGATTTAGCTCGTTAAATTTGCATACCGTTTTGATATTTTTAGTAGGGCGCGACCGTTAAAGCGTGGAACAACGGGCTAAACGCCGATCAGAAAAAGCGCCTTGAGCGCGAATTAAAAATAGGCGTGAGTTTAGGCGAGACTACGCCGATGTTGGCGCAAAGAATAGCGCATGTTTTAGAGAAAAACAAACGTGACGCTACCGCTATCGCTCTAACCGGAGCAGGTGCGATAGTAAGCGAAATACGCCAAGCTTTTTTCGAAGCAAACGCGGGCGTAATAAAATGCTACAAATATCAAGCCACGCTAGATACTCGCACGTCCGCGCTGTGTAGGGCTTATGACGGGTTAACGTGGGATAAAGACTATAAACCTATCGGACACGAATTCCCGTTTCGCAAACCGCGCGTAAATACTCATTTTAATTGTCGTAGCACCATAATACCCGTAACTAAAAGCTGGGATGAGCTGGGCGTCGAGGGAATGGACGAAGCGAGCGGTCGCACTAGGTCAAGTATGAACGGCTACGTGCCGCAGGATATGACGTTTAACGACTGGCTAAAAACTCAAAGCCCCGAAACGATAGAAAAGACGCTAGGTAAAGGCAGAGCCGAGCTATTTATGCAAGGCAAGATCACTATGCGGGATTTAATAACGCAGCAAGGGCATGCGCTTGATTTGAGAGATATTTACAAAAAGAAAAAGCTAAACGAATACGACACCAGGAACGTGAAGCATTTTGATATTCCGCGCAAACTAGCTAAAAGGATAAATTTGAAAACGGATACCATACGGGGCAGTATTGATTATTTATATGAAAAACACCCCGAGATGTTTACTAACAAAGATGATTTAAAAAATCAAATCATAGACGCCTTGAGAAATCCTGAATTTATAAAAGAAGCTACATTTAAAGCTGATGGCGTAATTATCGGCAAGTCGATAGACGATAAGAAAAAGAAAATGATTGACATCGGCATAAATATAAACGACGGCGTGATTTTTCACATAAACAAGAAGCGTTGGGATACCACAATGAAGGCTTTAAAAAATAGGTAAGCGGTGAGACCACCCACACCCTCACACAGGTTTCTATCCCCAGGGGCGGTAATGCTTTGCTAAGAAGCTGGGCTGTTTGACGAGCCGTTCGCTTACCTACTTGTGAAATTATACCATATTTTTTCACCAAACCAAACCACTTTAAAATTTAAGTTACTATTCTATCAAAGGCCGTGCCTTAAATTTAACTCTTGTGGAGGACGAAATGACGATCGAGGAGCTAGAAAAGCAAGTCAGTGATTTGCAAGCCGAAAAAGAAGCGATGAACGCTAAAAACAAAGAGCTTTTAAGCGAGGTAAAAAAGCTAAAAGCTAAAAATAGCGACGCGGTGGACGCAGAGAAATACGCCGAGCTTGAAGCCAAATACGACGAGCTAAAAGCAGAGAATGACAAGCTCGCTAAAAAATACGATACCGATACGAAAAAGCTAAACGCCGATCTAGCCAACGCTAACGGATCGCTAAATAAGTATCTAATCGACGCGGGGCTAAGCGATAATCTCGCAAAGGCGGGCGTAAAGGCGGAGTTTTTAGAGGCGGCTAAGGCGCTACTGCGCGGCAATGCGGCAAATTTAAGTAAAGCAAGCATGCGTTAAGCAAATGTTGTTGTAAATTTGGCACAAGTCGCAATAATTGACGATATAAAAAGCCTGCGAAGTTGTAGTAGCTAAGAAAAATTAGGGTGTTATGCTTATTTATGAGTGCTTGTAATTATTAGGCGCAAATTTAACAGAGTGACAAAAAGTAGAATATGCGAAGAAAGATAAGTCCATAAAATTATAAAATTTAGAGCATTTTAAAGTAGGTCGGCGAGCCGAAACGACTCGCGCAAGGGTTAAATTTATCTAAAAAGCGACTTCACTATTCGTTTAATATCGAAAGCAACTCTTTGTTATCCTTGGTTTTTAGCATCTTGGCGTATAAAAACTTAAGCGCCTCTATGTCGTCCATCGTTGCGATCGCCGAGCGGATGGCCCAGATCTTTTGCAGTTCGTCCGGTTTTTGCAGTAGTTCTTCTTTTCTTGTGCCTGATTTTAGTACGTTGATGGCAGGGTAGATTCGGCGGTCGGAGATGTTGCGATCAAGGACGATTTCGCTGTTGCCCGTACCTTTAAACTCCTCAAAAATAACCTCGTCCATACGCGAGCCAGTATCAATGAGTGCAGTGGCGATGATGGTGAGGCTGCCGCCGTGTTCGATATTTCGCGCCGCACCGAAAAAGCGCTTAGGCTTGTGCAGGGCGTTTGCGTCCACGCCGCCGGTTAGCACCTTGCCGCTTGGCGGAGTTACGGTGTTGTAAGCGCGCGCTAGGCGGGTGATGCTATCAAGCAGGATGATGACGTCCTTGCCCATTTCTACGAGGCGTTTGGCCTTTTCGATGACGAGCTCGGCGACGCGCACGTGGTTCATCGCAGGAAGGTCAAACGTCGAGCTAAATACCTCGCCCTTTACGCAGCGCTGCATGTCTGTGACCTCCTCGGGACGCTCGTCTACGAGCAAGACCATGAGATGCGACTCGGGGTGGTTGCGCGCGATGCCGTGAGCTAGCTCTTTCATGAGCTCGGTTTTACCGCTTCTAGGAGGTGCGACGATGAGGCCGCGCTGACCCTTGCCAAGTGGCGTAAAGAGATCGAGCACGCGGCCCGTTAGCTTCATAGGATCATATTCGAGGCGAAGTTTTTCCGTCGGGAAAAGCGGGGTTAGGTTGTCAAATAACGGGCGCTCCTTAGCCTCGATTAGCGGCATATAGTTTAGCGCTTCGATTTTTAGCAGGGCGTAGTATTTTTCCTGATCTTTTGGTTCGCGCACTTGACCCGTCACGATGTCGCCCACGCGCAGGGCGAATTTGCGAATTTGAGAGTTTGAGACGTAGGCGTCGTTTGAGCTGTCGCTGAGGTTTGCGTCTACCGAGCGCAAAAAGCCGTAGCCCTCGCTCGTGATCTCTAAAATACCCGTAAAAAGTATAAATCCGCCCTGTTTTGTTTGGGTTTTTAGGATCTCAAATATCAAATCTTGTCTGCGAAATTCGCGCGGATTCTCGACGCCTACGCTGTTTGCGATAGCGATGAGCTCCTCTAGGCTAAGGGTTCTTAGCTCTTCGATTTTGTGTCCGTCGACGGGGATGTGGGTGCGCGAGTTTTGGTGTTTTTTCGTGGTTTTTTGACTTTCCTGCGCAGAATTTGCAGGCTGGGTCGCGTTATTTTCCATTGTGTCCTCTTTAAAATTACGGAATAATTTTGTAGATAAATTTAAGTTTCAAAAGAAGTTTTTGAAAGTCGCATTTTATAAAATTTTGGCTTTGATGTCAAGAAGTGATATAATCTCGCCAAAAATGAAAAGGAATTTCAAAATGATGGATTTTAAAGACGGTAAGCGCGAAAAAACGATAATAAAAACCGCGCTTATCGGCATAGTTACAAATTTTTTCTTAGCCGCGGCGAAAATTTTTATCGCCATGGTCTCAAACTCGGTCGCGCTCATATCAGACGCCGTAAATAACCTTAGCGATGCAGGCTCAAGTATCATCACGATATTTGGCTCAAAGCTAGCTAGCAAGATACCGGGCGAAGCCCCACCCCTACGGCTACGGCAGGACCGAGTATATCGGCGGTCTCATCGTTTCGGTTATCGTGCTGATGCTCGGATTTCAGTTTCTAAAAACCTCTATCGAAAACATCTTCGCACCAGAGCCCACCAGCTTTACGATGCCGTTTTTGGCGTTTTTGTTCTGCGCGGTATTCGTCAAATTTGCGCTTGGCTTTTACTACAAAAAGATCGGCAAACAAACCAAATCTATCTCGCTAAAAGCTGTAGGGCAGGAGGCTCTGGGAGACGCGATCATATCGTGCGTGATCCTTGCTCTGCTGCGCTGTCGTACTTCGCCAATATCCAGATAGACGGCTACGCTGGCGCTTTAGCGTCGCTTTTTATTATCATAAACGGCGTGCTTTTGATAAAAGAAACCTTCGATAAAATCATCGGTCAGCGCGTCGAAAAGGAGATCAGCGACGAAATTTACGCCGCCGTAAATCGCTGCGAGATCGTACGCGGCGCATACGACCTGATACTTCACAACTACGGCGCGCAGCGATACGTCGGCTCGGTAAACGTCGAGATAGACGAGCATTTGCCCCTTAGCGAGGTTTCGCAGAGGCTAAACGAGCTTCAGATCGAGATTTATAAAATTTACAGGATCTATCTGGTTTTCGGCGTTTATAGCGTAAATTTGGGGCAGGACGAGAGCCGCACCTGCGTGGCAAATTTGCTCTCGGAGTTTAGCAGCGTGCGCGGATTTCACGCGTTTTTTATTGATAGCAAGAAAAAGAGCGTGAGGTTTGACGTGGTGGTCGATTTTGCCGAGAAAAATCTAAGCCGTCTGCGCGCCGAGATAGAGCGCGAGATCTCGCTAAGCTTTCCGGGGTATAAAATTTTCATCGTGATAGATAGGGAGTTTGCGTGAAAATATTTATTGCCGTGGTATAATTTTATTGTTTAATAAATATTTCAAAGGAGGATATATTGAGAAAAATAATAGCCGCTTCGCTGGCGTGCTTGCTGTGTTCTAGCGCAGCGTTTGGGACGGATGCGCCTGGTTTTACGGCGG
>NZ_CALINL010000293.1 GCF_938045225.1 uncultured Campylobacter sp. | reverse complement strand
CTACAAACACGTGCCGCTTTGCGAGCTAAATCCTCGCTCAGCAGTTGAAAACAACATCCTTGGCACAAAAAATGCAGTCGATCTTTCTAAAAAATATGGTGCTAAGAAATTTGTCATGATCTCATCAGACAAGGCAGTGCGCCCAACAAACATAATGGGTACAACTAAGCGTGTTTGCGAGCTTTATGCGCTAAATTCAAACGAAGCAGGTGTGTGTGAGATAGTTTGTGTGCGCTTTGGTAACGTCCTTGGCTCAAGTGGCTCAGTCATACCTAAATTTAAAGCACAGATCGCTGCAAATAAGCCACTAAGCGTCACTCACCCAGAGATCACAAGGTATTTTATGCTTACGTCTGAAGCGTGCCAGCTAGTCCTTCAAGCAGCCTCTATCGCAAAAGGCGGAGAGCTTTTCGTGCTTGATATGGGCGAGCCGATAAAGATCGCCGATTTAGCTAAAAAAATGCTGATTTTATCAAACAAAGAGCACCTAGGCGTCGAATTCGTCGGCCTTCGTCCGGGCGAGAAGCTTTACGAGGAGCTTTTAATCAATAAAGACGACGTAAAAACCGAGTTTCAGTCTATTTTCGTGACGCGCTCGGACGAATACGACGTGGCTAAACTAAACGAGCAAATCGAAAATTTAACGCACGCGGACGATGTCGCGGCTGCGCTCAAAGAGATCGTGCCGGAGTTTAATCACGCGCTAAATAAGGAATAAATTTGACGCTGCAAGATATACAGAGATTTTCAGAGTTAAGATATAAGGCTAGAGCCTATATATGCTATCTTTTTAGTAAAAATTTGCCAAACAGGCTGCCGGGAGTAAACGCCGAGTCGATAAAAAGCGGCTTTGATAAAATGGCTCACGAGATAGAGGGTTTTGACGCGTTTTACGTACTTGACGCAAACGGCGTGCAAATAGGCGACACCGTGAGCTTAAATGAAAAATACAAAGCCGGCGGCGGCGAAAACTGTAGCAATAAGTCTTATTATTACACCGCGGTGCGCGAAAAGCGCTGCGTGTTAAGCGACCCGTACCCGTCTTCGCTAACGGGTGAACTGTGCGTGACGGCGTCCACTCCGATATATGATGATAAGGGAGAGCTAAAATTCGTCGCGTGTATCGACGTTTCGTTAGAAAATATCCTAACCATCGTCTCTCATGGCAAGCTAGAGAGCTACTTTGGCAAATTTCTTAAGGTCGTTTACGCCGCGTTTTCGGTCGCGCTTTTTACCATAGCCTTGTTTTTGTTTGCTGACGCGCTTAAAGGGCTTTTGGCTAACGATCTTTTAAATATCGAAGTCGAAAAGATGTTTGAGCACACGATTGTGCTGACGCTGGCGCTTGCGATATTTGACCTGGTTAAAGCGATATTTGAAGAAGAGGTGCTAGGCAAAAGCAAGCGCGGCGAGGATATGGAAAACAAGACGATGATTAGATTTATCGGATCGATCATCATCGCGCTTGCGATCGAGGCCCTGATGCTCGTGTTTAAATTTGCCATCACGGCGCCGGACCACATCATAAACGCGATCTATCTCATCGGCGGCGTCGCGATATTGATGATCGCGCTTAGCATCTATCTTTTTGCTACCAAGCAAAGGAGCTTGCATTGATAGGTATTATCGACTACGGCGCGGGAAATTTAAGGAGCGTTTTAAACGCGTTTGAGAGTTTAAATTTAAAGGCGAAGCTCGTCGGTCGCGGCGAGGAGTTAGGTAAATTTGACAAGATTATTTTGCCTGGAGTCGGAGCTTTTGGCGAAGCGATGGATAAGCTAAAAGATAGAGATTTTATCCCCGCGATAAAAGAGGCCGTAGCCGGCGGAAAGCCGTTTTTAGGCATTTGCCTGGGTATGCAGCTACTTTTTGAGCAAAGCGAGGAATTTGGCGTAAATGAGGGGCTTGGGCTCGTAAAAGGGAGAGTGATTAAATTTGACCCGTCCAAATTTGACGCTCCGCTAAAGGTGCCTCATACGGGGTGGAATACGATAAATTTTACCAAACAAACGCCGATAAATAAGGATCTAGCCGCTAGCGAGTATTTGTATTTCGTGCACTCTTATCACGTAGTTTGCGATGATGACGTGGCGCTTGGCTTTAGCGAATACGGCTATAAATTCGTAAGCGCGGTGTATAAAGATAACATTTTCGGCTTTCAGCCGCACCCCGAAAAGAGCCATGAGACGGGATTAAAAATTTTACGAAATTTCGGAGAGATGTGATGGAAATTTTTCCTGCGATAGATTTGAAAGAGGGTAAGGCGGTTCGGCTTTTTAAGGGCGAGATGAGTAGCGCCAAAATCTGCTCGGACGCACCGTGGGAGCTAGCTAAAAGATTTGAAGATATGGGCGCAAAGTGGCTTCACGTCGTCGATCTTGACGGAGCGTTTGCGGGTGAAGCGGTAAATCTAAAAACCGTAGAAAAGATCGCAAAAGCCGCAAATTTACAAATCCAAATCGGCGGCGGGATACGCGATGAAGCGCGAATAAAAAGCTACCTTGATAGTGGCATAACGCGCGTTATCTTGGGCTCGGTAGCGCTAAAAGATCCAAATTTTACTAAAGAAATGGCGCAAAAATACCGCGTCGCCGTCGGCATAGATGCCAAAGACGGCTTCGTCGCCGTGCAGGGCTGGGCGGAAGTCTCGCAGATGGGAGCGACCGAGCTAGCGACTAAATTTGCCGGAGCCGGAGTCGAAGCGATAATCTGCACCGACATCTCAAAAGACGGCACCCTTAGCGGCGTGAACGTGGAATTTACATCGCAAATCGCAAAAGCTAGCGGCATAAATACGATCGCAAGCGGCGGCGTAAAAGATATCTCCGATATCGAGGCGCTAATGCGCGCGGGAGACGTTTACGGCGCGATCGTGGGCAAGGCGTACTACGAGGGGACGCTGGATCTAAAAGAGGCCTTTAAACTGGGCCGCTAAAATTTTAAAGTAAATTTAAATATAAAATTTGCTAAAATTGGACATTTTTTAAAAAAGGATACGATTGTGAAAATACTAGTAGTCGACGACAGCTCTACTATGAGAAGAATCATAAAAAACACCCTGCAAAGGCTCGGGCATCAGGAAATTTTAGAGGCTGAGCACGGAGTCGAAGCGTGGCAAATTTTGGGCCAACATAGCGATATAAACGTGCTTATCACCGACTGGAACATGCCTGAGATGAACGGCCTTGAACTCGTAAAAAAGGTCCGCGCCGAGGCAAAATACGTCGATATGCCTATCATCATGGTAACGACCGAGGGCGGTAAGGCCGAGGTCATCACCGCGCTAAAAGCAGGCGTCAATAACTACATCGTAAAGCCGTTTACGCCGCAAGTTTTGAAAGAAAAACTTGAAGACGTCTTAGGCTAAAAGAGCGTAAATTTGAAAGATAAATTTTACGAGCTTGAAGTTCTTTGCTCGCAGGAGCTTCGCGAGCTTTTCGAAGATCTCGTTTTTTCTCTGGGCGTTACTTGTACGCAGGAGACTGCGGGCGGGTTTATCGTCCGAGACGAAGACGAGCTAGACGAAGTGGAATTCGGACTGCAAGAATACGCAAAATCTCTGCAAGATGCGCTTGGCCGCGAGATCGAATTTAAGATAATAAAAAGCCAAAAAGAAAATCAAGACTGGCTAAACGAATACAAAAAAAACGTAAGACCGATAGAAATCGGTAAATTTTACATCCACCCAAGCTGGGAAGATTCTAAAAGCGGGTTTGAAAATATCATCATAGATCCCGCGCTTGCCTTTGGTTCGGGTCACCACGAGAGTACGAGCGCTTGTATAGAGTATCTGCAAAAATACGCCGCAAGCGGTATGAGCGCGCTTGACGTGGGCTGCGGAAGCGGGATATTAAGCATCGCCCTAGCAAAGCTAGGCTGCGTCACGGATGCCTGCGATACAGACGAGCAAGCAGTGCAAAGCTCGCAGAAAAATGCCGAGCTAAACGGGGTTAAATTTAATCAAATTTGGACCGGTTCGGTGGCGAATTTGGATAAAAAATACGATATCGTCGTCGCAAACATAATCGCCGACGTGATACTAATGCTAAAAAATGATTTGATAAATTTGCTAAAAGAGAGCTCATATCTCGTTTTAGCAGGCGTTTTGGATAAATACGAAACGCGAATTTTAGAGGCTTTTTCGTCGCTCAAACTAGTAGAAAGTCAAACCAAAAACGAGTGGAAAAGTTTCGTATTTCAAAAAGCGTAAAATAATTTAAGGAACATAATGGATAACAGAAAAAACGATGATAAAAATTTAAATAACGGCGGAAATAATTTTTTTAATAAAAATCCGATTTTGATTTTCGCCATTTTTGCTATCGTGATAGTGATAGCATTTCGCGGGCTTGGAGGCGGAGAGATGGACGGCACGTTGCTAGGACAGAGTACGGCCGGCTCGAAAAGCACATCGTACTCCGAGATAAAAGAGATGATAAAAAACAAGCAAGTAGCGCAAGTGGGCATCTCCGAAACCTCGATAAAAGCCGTGGATAACGGCGGTAGAACATACTTTGCTAAAAGAGTAAACGACCCGACGCTAGTGCCGATCTTGGAGGAGCAAAAGATTCCTTACGGAGCGTATAGCGAGACGAACTGGTTTACCGAAATGCTCTTTTCGTGGGTGCTTCCTATTTTTATTTTCTTTGGTATTTGGATGTTTCTGGCTAGCCGCATGCAGCGAAATATGGGCGGCGGTATCCTTGGGATGGGAAGCTCTAAAAAGCTAGTAAACTCGGAAAAACCGAAGGTTAAATTTGCCGACGTGGCTGGCGTGCAAGAAGCAAAAGAAGAAGTTAAAGAGATCGTGGATTTTCTAAAACACCCGGATAGATATATAAATTTGGGCGCCAAAATCCCAAAAGGCGTGCTTTTGGTTGGACCTCCGGGTACGGGTAAAACCTTGCTTGCAAAGGCCGTCGCGGGCGAAGCAGATGTGCCGTTTTTCTCAGTTTCTGGATCAAGTTTTATCGAGATGTTTGTCGGCGTGGG
>NZ_CALINL010000292.1 GCF_938045225.1 uncultured Campylobacter sp. | reverse complement strand
GGCGGTACATTGACAAACCTACTCAATGGCGTGAGTGGCGGGGCGTTTAACCCGTCAGCTCAGGCATATGCTAGCCAGTCTAGAGGGGCTGCTGCTCAGATAATTAAAGCTCTAGGTGATAGCGGCACGCTCTCTGATAGGGATGTGCAATCGGCCATGGATATGCTCCCGAAGAATACTGATTCCAAGAAGACTGCCCAAGAGAAAGTATCAAACCTCATGGCGCTGCTAAGGAGCTAAATATGTAAAATGGTCAAAGTATATCACAAATGATGTAGTATTATAAGCATATAAATAAAAGTAAAGGAGAATAGTATGAAATTTTCCCCACGAGTCACTGAATTCACGCAGGATAAATTACTCCCTAAAGTTGTGGATATCGTGAACAACTCAAACGTCTTTACAGCACGTGTAACAGCTAACCCTAAGAACTGGATGGGTGAGGTTATGAAGCAACCTATCCAGGTTGCCAACTCATCGACCGGTGGACCATTCAGCGGCATGGACACCTTCGATACGTCGGCAACCGACAACGTTCGCAGCCTGAAGTGGTACGTCAAGGCTCATAACCAGACGATCACCATACCTGGCATCGAAAAGGATGTGAACGCCGTTAACGATACACAGGTGATCTCATTGATCGGCGCAAAGATGGATGAGGCTGCTAACTCGTTGATCGATTCTCTTGGTACGGCTTTCTACGGCAAGGGTGTCGGTGATAGCATCGAAGGTCTTGGCCTGATTGTTGACAACGGTACAGCAACATCAAGTTATGGTGATATCTCTCGTGCTGAACTACCATCTATCAACGCTAGCGTGACGGCTGCCGCAGGTGGCACCTTGTCGCTAGCGCTTGTATCTACGCGTGCTTTGTCCTGCTTGCGTTTCGTTCGCTTTTTTGGTTCGTCTTGAGTCTGATTTTCTCGCCCGTTTTTGCTATCGTCGTACGCGAGCGTTACGATGAAAATTTATTTTTAGACGTGGTTTTTGCGCTTATTTGGATATTTTGCTGGTTGTTTTTGTCGCTAGCCGTGAGTGAAAATATTTCAAAACTAGGTAACGAAATCGTATCTAAAATTTTACGTATCGCCGCGCTTTTTGCAGTGATCGGCGTTTATTATATCAGTATCGAAAATAGCCTAAATTTACAAGCTATTTTACAAGACACCGTTACGCTTCGCATCGTGCTTATCGCTATAAATATCTACATGTTTCCTTCCCTTATCACGCTTTTAGCGCTTGATTTGCGCGGGTATTATTTGAAAAACAAAGACGCAAAAAGGGCTAAATTTTCATTTTTTAATTTCACCAAAGAAGCTTTAAAAGTAATCAAATTTATTGCCTTAAGGCGTAAAATTTAAACGCATAAACTTTTTATACAGTCTCTAAAAAGTAAATTCGAGAGGCAAAAAACGGCTCTGCTACTTTTGATTGGTAGTGGCTAAGTTAAATTTTGGTAAAACTCTGGATACTTTTTGGTGCGGCGATGGCTTGCGATTAGACTTGACAAAGTAAATCCCGCAGAGCAAGGCCAAATTTTAAATTCGGCCTTGCTTGTTAGCTTACTCAGCGTCTTATTCTAGCTCTTTTGCGCCGATTTTTGATTTTTTACTTAGGCGTTTTACGTAAACGATATAAAGCGCTGTCAGCAGGCCGACGGCGGCGAGTAGGGCGACAACGATGTGGCTAAACGCGCTCTTGTCGTAGTTTTTGCCTAGATACCAGCCCACTGCAAGCAGTATGGCGACCCAGATACCCGCACCCAGAGTCGTGTAGAGGCTAAATTTAAAAAGATTCATCTTAGCAAGGCCCGCCGGCAGGCTGATATACTGGCGGATGCCCGGGATCAGGCGGCAGTTAAAGGTTGAAATCTCGCCGTGCCTTTTGAAAAACGCCTCGAATTTTCGCATTTTTACCTTCGTGATGCCGACGTATTTGCCGTATTTTAGCACGAGCTCGCGCCCGAAAAAGTAGCATAGATAGTAGTTAAACACTGCTCCTGCGAGGCTGCCCGCCGTACCCGCGCACCACGCTAGCACTAGGCTCATTTGTCCTTGATGCGCTAGATATCCCGCCGGGATCATCGCCACTTCGCTTGGAAACGGGAAAAACGAACTCTCTAAAAACATCATCAAAAATATGCCCGCATATCCCCACTCGCCGACGGTTTGGACGATAAAATTTATAAAATCGCCTAGCATTTTTCTCCTTAAATTTAAAATTATGATTTTAGCAAACTACGGTAAATTTTAGCTTTAGGCGGGCGTAATTTGGGGTTATGGTTGTCTGCGGCGGTTAAATTTGACGGCACTACGGGCGAGTTTTAAATTTGATTGCAGGATAAATTTAGAAGATAAAGATTTGGGTTTTACCCGCGCCTTGATAAGGTTTTGTGGAGGATTGTCGAGTTAAAAAAATGAGTTGCGGTCAAATTTGAGTTCTAAATTTAACCGCGTCCGATTGAGAGTCAAATTTTACTAAAATTTTATCGGCCGACTTTAAAATCGGCCAAAAAAGCTTTCGGCCTGCGTCAAAGCACAAGCCGTGCAAAATCAAAACACCGGCAGGATCGCTCCGTCATATCTTTTTAGGATAAACTCCTTCGTTTCAGGGCTGGTTGCGGCTTTAACGAGGGCTTTGATTTTCGGGCTATTTTCGTTGCCTGCTTTGACCGCGATGATGTTGGCGTACGGGCTTTCCGTACCTTCGATAGCTAGCGAGTCTTTTTTAGGATTCATACCGATGTCAAGGACAAAGTTTGTGCTGATGGCGGCTAGATCGACTTCGTCCAGAGTGCGGGGTATCTGCGCGCCCTCAAGCTCGACGAAATTTAGGCGCTTTGGATTTTTTACGATGTCTTTTGGCGTGGCTAGCTCAGCGCTCTTATCTAGCTCTATTAGGCCTGCTTTTTGCAGGATATTTAGCGCTCTGTTGCCGTTAGTCGGATCGTAGGCGATCGCGACTTTAGCGCCGTCTTTTAGCTCGCTTAGGCTCTTTATCTTTTTTGAGTAAAAGCCCAGCGGCTCAAGATGTATCGCCGCGGCGGTTATCAGGGTCGTGCCTTTTGTTTCATTGTGATTTTTTAGATACGGCCAGTGCTGAAAGAAATTCGCGTCCAAATCGCCGTCTTGCGTCGCTAAATTCGGTATCGAGTAGTCGTTTATCTCTTTGATGACTAGATCGTAGCCCTCTTTTGCTAGAGCGGGTTTGATAAACTCCATGATCTCTGCATGAGGCACAGGCGAGACGGCTACTACGATAGTGTGATCTTTGTCTGCTGCATAGAGGTTAAAGGCTAGCGCCAAACTTGCTAAAATTTTAAAAACTTTCATTATATTTTCCTTTTTTATTTTTTAAAACGGCGCTAAAAAGGTAAAAGCTTTTACGCCGTTTTATTTTTGGAGATTTTTCTCGACTATTTTTATTTTTTTTAAATTTGAGCCCTAAAATTTAAACAAAAAGCGCCTATTGCGATTTTAAAAGCTAAATTTTGCGATGACAAATTGCTCAAATGTGACGCGATCAGAAGCTCGGTATCACCGCACCTTGGTAGCGCTTTATGATAAAGTCTTTAACCTCGGGAGTTAGTATCGCTTTATCTAGAGCCTTGATTTTCGGATTATTTTCGTTGCCGGCCTTGGTCGCTACGTAGTTGGTGTACGGGCTATCTTTATCCTCGAGGATTATCGCGTCTTTGGTCGGTTTGAGGCCGACATCTAGGGCGTAGTTTACGTTGATAAAGGCTAGCGCGACGTCATCGAGAGAGCGGGGCGTCTGCGCGGACTCCATCTCTTTAAATTTGAGATTTTTTGGATTTTCTATGATATCGAGCGGGGATTTGTATTCGCCCTCTTTAGCCTTTACGATGCCGGCCTTTTCGAGCAAATTTATCGAGCGCGTCGAGTCTGCGGCATTGTTTGAGATAGCGATGATATCGCCGTCTTTTAGCTCGTCTAAGCTTTTTATCTTTTTAGAATACGCGCCCATAGGCTCGACGTGAACGCCGACGGTCGGCACGATGTGAGTGCCTTTGTCTTTGTTAAACGACTTCATATACGGCAGGCCTTGGAAGTAGTTGGCGTCGAGTTCGCCGTTTTCGACGGCGATGTTTGGTATCACGTAGTCGTTAAAGATTTTGACGTCGAGCTTGTATCCTTCTTTTTCTAAGATTGGTTTAGCTGCTTCT
>NZ_CALINL010000291.1 GCF_938045225.1 uncultured Campylobacter sp. | reverse complement strand
AAATTTGGATCAAATAGGCTAATCGCCGCGATCCTAAAGACCTCGATCGGGTTAATGAGTGCGATAAAAAAGATGATATCCTCGCGCACGTTAGTTTTCATCAAAAAGCCAATCAGCGCGAGATCCAAAAACGCTAACAAGATAAGCCAGAGTAAAAACGCGACGCCTTGACCCATTTCTTGATTTTTGATCATCGAGGAGATGAGAAATCCAAACGACAAAAACACGAAGCTAAGCGCGAAAAGTAGGGCTGTGTAGAGGGTTAGGATATCCCACGGGATTTCTATTTTTTTAACTAGACCCGCAACTACGGCTAAAACGAAAGAGAGCAAAAGCGGCACGAAAATAACGAAAATGCGCCCCAAAGCCTTGCCGAAATAGTATTCGCCCAGGCTAACGGGAAAGCTAAGCATATACTCAAGCAGGTTTGTGTCGCGGTCGGCGCTGATGCTGCGCACGGTCGAGATGAGGATGAAAATGGGCACGATGATAATGCAAATTTGGATAAAAAGCAACAAAAGCCGCGTAAGCCCGCTAAAGCCGAGCACCCGCGAGTCCGTCACGCCGCTAAAGACAAAAGTAACGATAAGTCCCATAAAAACTAGCATATAGATGAGAAACCAGCGCGAACGCAGCGACTCGGCGATGTCTAGTTTTGCGATGAGTAGGAGGTTATTCACGGTCGCCTCCTTGCGCTATCGGCTCGTCTTTGATGATGCGGCCTAGATCCATCTCGACGGAGCGGTTTGACATGCCCTGTACCTCATCAAGCCTGTGCGAGATGAAAACCAGCGTCTTTTCGCGCGCGAACTCGCCCAGTAGATCCATAAAATTTCGCCTAGCTTTTGGGTCTAAATTTGCCGTCGGCTCGTCAAACATCATAGCCTCGGTATTTTTAGCAAAGGCGATTGCGATTAGCATTTTTTGCTTCATACCGCCTGAGAGTTTATAAAAGGGCTTGTGAAAATTTCCTTTTAGATCAAGCTCCATTTTTTCGCAAAATTTCTCTATGTTTTCCTGCGCAACGCCCGAGCTGTTGCAGACGAACTCACAAAGCTCTTTTAGGTTAAATTTAAGCGGCGGCGGCGTTTGCGGAACGAAAGATATCACGCTAAGAGCTTCTTTGCGCGCGGTAAAAGGATCAAAGCCGTTTACTCGCACCTCGCCGCTGTTTGGTTTAAATTCGCCCAGGATTATGCGCATCAGCGAGCTTTTGCCGGCGCCGTTTTGCCCGAGCACGACCGTTTTTTGCCCCTTTTCTATGCTCAAATTTACGTTTTGGAGTATCTTTTGTGAGCCAAAAGCCTTTGTGATGTCTTTTAAGATTATCAAATTTATCCTTTTAGATGAGCTTTTTAAAGCCGTTGTCGAATTTCAGCGCGTCGTGGTGACACACGTCGATACAGCGCCCGCAAAGCGTGCAGTCGCCGCCCACGAGACGAAATTCTTTTTTATTTTCGTCGTCGCCCGTTTTAGCATTTTTCTTCGTGATCTCTAGCACGTGCGGCACGAGACAGGTATCGATGCAGACCAAACAGTGGTCGCAGCGATCTTTGTTCCAGCTGACTTTGACGGCGTTGGTGCGGGTTAGCAGCGAGTACGTCGCGCCTATGGGGCAGACGTAGCGGCACCAGCCTCTGCGGGAGTAGAAAATCTCGACTAAAAGCACGAAAAGGGCAAACCAAATCGCATGAAAATAGCCGTAAATGATAAAGCGCGATACTATACCCGTCACGCTAAAAATCTCAAACACGAGCTGCGCGCTGGCAAAACTCATCGCGATAAAAAGCGCAGTAAAGACGTAGCGCCATTTGGGGTCGAAATTTCGGCGTTTGATTATCTTTTTGGCGGCTAAATTTTCGTGGATTTTCTCGCCGATCTCGCCCAAAAATGTATATGGGCAAATCCAGCCGCAAAAGGCTCGCCCGCCTACGAGTGCGTAAAAAAGCAAAATCGTAGCCGTGCCGATGATCAAATTTGTCGGAAACTCGTGCGTCGCGGCAAATACCTGAAAGCTCATAAAAGCGTCCGTCAAATGAAAGCCTAAAATCCTTGATCCGCTGATATCGCCTTCTAAAATTTGAATATCCGCGCGGTAAGAAAGCACGAACAAAATATGCACTAGCGCGATCGTCATGAGCCGCCAAGCGCGGATACTAAGGCGCTTTTTGCCCTCGGCGTTTTTTGCCGTGAGCGTGCTTAGAAACGGGACTTTGGCGACCGTGCAGCGCGTGGCGTACTTGTCCATTTTCTACTCTTTAAATTTTGAAATTTCATCCGCTAACAAGCCTAGATCCTCGTCTGATACGTTGTTTAAAAGTCCCTTCATTAGGCTGTTTGGTACTTTATTTTCTTTGTAGTCTTTTAGCCTAGCTAAAATTTCGTCCTTGCTTTTGCCTGAGATTTTAGGTGCCATTACACCCTTGCCGTTTGCTCCGTGACAAGGCGCGCAGGAGGTTAGGTACCGCTTGCTAACGCCCTCGCTAGGCTGATTTGCGACGCTGTTTTGCAGCTGTTTGATCTTTTTGATCTCTTCGCTATCTTGCAAATTTAGCTCTTCGTTTACGACTTTCGGCTTTGTTTGCTGTGCCGGCTTTAGCTCGGGCCTACTAGCGTCCTTTACGGGTGCTGAGGGCTGGCTAGTTAGCATAAAAACCATGAGCGCAAGTACCAAAACCCCAAAGATTATCGCTATTTTCTTTCCCATTTTAGCCTCCTATTTTTTTCTAAATTGCTCGTTAAATTCGCTGATTTCATTAGCTAGCGCCCTGATCTGCGCCTCGTCCATACCGCGAACTAGATCTTTCATCAGCGGATTTGCCTTTTGCTTGCTCTTATATGCGGCGATCATGTCGTAAATTTGATCCGAGGTTTTGTTTAGCAGCGACGGGCCGATAATGCCGTTGGCGTAGTCGTCGTGGCAGGCGGAGCATTTTACGATAAAGTCCTTACTAAGGCGCCCTTTTACGAGTTTTAAATTTATGCTTTGCAGCGGGCTTCGCACCATCGCTAGAGCGCCTACCGAGCGGCTAGTCTCGCTCTCCTCGTCGTCTAGACCAAATTTGACTCTCTTTTTGCCGTTTATATCGTAGGTCATAAACTGGTCGTAGTCTTTTTGCGCGGTTGTGTTAGCGTCTGCTTTTTGCGTCTCTATCATGCCTGCGGCGGCGGGCGTTGCCTGCGTTTTTGCCGCTTGCGTCGCGCTTTTTTTATCATCCTTGCTCTCGCAGCCAGTTATCAGCATAGCGGCGGCGAGGGCGATGAGACAGCCTAAAATTTTATTTCTCATTTTTATCCTTTGTAAATTTCGTCATAGCTGCGGTTTGGCGCTATATCGATGATTTGTACGGGGCAAACCTCGGCGCACGCTCCGCATCCGACGCAGCCTTGTTTAAATTCGGGCAAATTTCGCCCGTCGCTTTTAGCCATCGATATGGCGGCGTCTCCGACCGGGCAGAGGCTAACGCACAGATCGCAGGGCTTGTCCACGCTATTTTGGACGGCGTCTTTTACGGCTTGCTCGCGGTCGTTGTAAATTTTACGTTCAAGCATTCTCGTAACGCTGCTTAAATTTACGTTTTCGTTTTTGTACGCTAGACAGGCCTCGCGCCCTCGTAGCACGCCCACGCCCATCTTTACGTCGCTAATCTGCGTCGTAGCGTGATCTAGCGCGCCGCTGGGACAGGCTAAAACGCAAGGAAAAAGGTCGCATAGATAGCAGCCTCGCTCGTGCGGGTTTATGTAGGACGTGCCGGTTGAGTAGCCCTGCGTGATGTCTAGTAACCCGATGCTGTGATACGGACAGACCTGCACGCACTGGCCGCATTTTATGCAGAGCGATTCGAAATTTTTAACCGCTCCCGGAGGCCGTAAAAAAAGCTCGTCTGCGCGCGTTTTGGGTAAAAAATATCCGATGCCGTAGCCTGCGGCCGCCGCACCTGCCGTTAGGGCGATAAAATTTCGTCTATTCATAGCGTTGCCTTTTGAGCGTTGTTCGGGCGCATTTTAGGAGAGCCGTCCTCTAAAAGCTTGAGCGGCTCGGAAAAGGGAGCAAGCTTAGCTAGGAAATTTAGCCCGCTAATCACGGTCGAACCGTAGAAAAAGCGCAGTGTCGGATAGTACTGCCAAAGCTTATCGGCGTAAACGAAGTGCAAGTATGGCGTATCGCCGATACCGTCTCTATCGACGTCGAGTCCTTCGTATTCGTCGAAATAATTACCGCTCCACTCGTTTAGCTCGATCTTTGAGCCGGGCGTGTCGTTAATAACCGTTTCCATGTTTCCGATAAAATCATTGCCCTTAAACACGCTTTTTTCCTGCGTCGCGTGCATTTGCAGCCCGATGACGTTTTATAAAATTTGATTGTTTTCTAGGGTATTTACGGTGCCTGGATTTAGCGGCGAGCGGTCGGAGTAGATGCCGCGCGAGTTATATAAAAAGGTGTTTTCTCTAATGTTAAATCCAGAGGCGTCTTTTAGCGCGATCCCCACGCCAAACGCTCCGTTTGAGTTGATTATCACGTTGCGGCGCACGAGGGAATTTGTAGAAAACATAAAATACATCCCCACCGCTCCGCCGCTAAATTCGTTATCCTCGATGAGGTTGTCCGCCGAGTACATCGTATGCACGGCGTAGCGGTTATTTTTGCCGAAATTTTTGCGGATTACGTTGTTGCTAGAAAACCACGCCACGATGTCGCGGCTATTATAGACGTAGTTTCGCTCGATCAAATTTTCGTGCGAATACCACGCTCGCACGGCGTCTCCGCGTCTAGGCACGTCAAAGCCCTCTTTTGAGGTGATGTTGTTATCTCTTATCACGGCTTGGTTGCATTCTGATAGCTCGATACCAAACAGCACGTCTTTGAAGCGGCTTTTTTCAACCAAGAGATTATTGCCTTTTAGGCAGCTAACGCCCGCGTCTAGCTCCATCTGGCTCGTGCCACTGCCTTCGATGTTTAAATTTATAAGCTTAACGTTTTTTGCCGTTACTTTTATCACGCTTGATTTGTGGTCGCCTCGTATCACGGCGCCACCACCCTTGCCTATTATCGTTAGCGGCTTATCTACGATTATATTTCCCTCGTAAAGGCCGTCGTTTAGGCGCAAGATATCGCCTGGGTCGGCGGCGTTTATAGCGTCTTGAAGCGGACCGGCGAAGGCCGTCAAATTTAGCGCGCAAAAGAGCAAAAGCTTAAATTTCATTTCGCGTCTTTGAGCTCTTTTTTCTTTGAAAATACGGCTAGGATACAAAGCGCGCTCATAGCCATCATCACCCAAAATCCTATGCTAGGATACGAGTGCGTCGTAAATTGCGCTACCTTGCCATCGCCCAAAACCGTCGGCATAAACGGTTTTATCTTAAACGCGCCCCACTCTTGCATATTGTGTCCGTACCAGTATAGCCAACCCGCAAACGCTCCCATAAAAAGCAGCGGAGCGATGGTCGGAAGCACCATGAGCAGGGAGTTAAATTTGCCGTCGTAGTATAAAAAGGCTAGCATGCAAAGCGTGGAAATAAGCAGATAATAAGGAGCAATCGC
>NZ_CALINL010000290.1 GCF_938045225.1 uncultured Campylobacter sp. | reverse complement strand
TTAGATACGATAACGGTAAAGATACGAAAACCTTCTATCATATTTTACTAAAGATGATAAGAAAAAATCCACTTAACTTATCTTGAGCCTAATAAAATCTATTTTAAAATTTCTTTAGCTATACTTTACAAAATCATTTAAAGGCAAAAAATGTTTAAAAAATTATCTTGTTTTTCTTTGCGTTTTTGGGCTTTTGCTTTGCGATGACGCCTGAGCAGTTTAAAGACTACATCGCTAAAAACAGCAAAAATATAGCTCAGCCGCAAGGCACTCCGTCTAAAATTCACGCGAGCTCGCCGCCGCTTTTATATATGCTTTACGCGCTTGATCCAGCCAAAATAAGCGGTCTAAATTTCGAGTGGAACGACTATGAAAAGCCATATATCAAAAAATGAAATTTTAGATCAGCCAGTCGTTGGTGGATTTTTTGGTCAGGGCAAGATCCCAAACGCCGAGATGCTTTTACGTCTAAACCGTGATCCCATCTTAGTAAATGCAAATTCTAAAAATGTCAAAAAGATGAGCGAAATTTTTGGCTCTATCAAAAAGCCTATACTCTATCTTAGCGGCACTAAGCTCGAGGACTACATATATGGATTTGCCGTTTTAGGCGAGATCGCTGGCAAGCAAGAGCGTGCAAAAGAGCTTATAGGCTACGCCAAAGAGAGCTTAAAATTAACAGAGCAGGCAGAAAAATATCTAAAAGAAAATAATATAAAAAGAAAAAGCGTCTATTATGCCCAAGGCAGCGACGGTCTAGCCACCGAGTGCGAGGGCTCGTGGCACGCTACGCTCATCGAGCGAGCCGGTGCGCAGAACGTGCATAAGTGCTCCGAAGATCCAAACGCCAAATCCTTCGGGCGCGTAAAGATCAGCTTCGAGCAGCTAGTAAAATACGACCCGGACGTTATCCTCATCTACGAAAAAGAGCTGTTTGATAAAATTTACGGCGATCCGAAGTGGCGGCTGCTGGGCGCGGTGAAAAACAAAAAAGCCTACTACATCCCGCGCGAGCCATTTTCGTGGTTTGACCGCCCGCCTTCATTTATGAGGTTTTTGGGGCTAAAATGGCTGGTAAATTTAATCTAGATCCACAGAAAATTGTTGATAAAGAAGCGTTTAAATTTGACATGGTTCGCGAAATGCGCGAGTTTTATAAGCTATTTTTGGATCTTGAGCTTACAGACGAGCAAATTTATAAAATTTTAGGACGGGGCGCCGAGTGAGTAAAGAAAAATGAGCAAAAAGGTGTTTGCGTTTTTGACCCTGCTACTGGCGCTTTGCGTCACGGGCTCGCTGCTGCTTGGCAAGTACGGCTTTGGGCTTGGTGATTATATAAACTACTTTAGCGCTCTTTTAAGGGGTGAAAGCTTAAAAGAGTACGAGGTGATGCACACGCTCTTACTCGAAATTCGCCTGTCACGCATACTTGCCTGCGTACTGATAGGCTCTAGCCTTGCCATTAGCGGTGCGGCCTATCAAGCGATGTTTGTAAATCATCTAATAAGCCCCTTGATACTTGGCGTTCTAAGCTGTGCTGGCTTTGGCGCTGCGGTGGGGGATGTTTTTTAAGCTAAGCGAGTATTTGATACAGCTTAGCACCTTCGCTTTTGGCTTTTTAGCCGTGCTTGTGGTCCTTGGTGTATCGGCACTTTACTCACGTAGCGGTAGCGTCATCGTGCTGGTTCTAGACGGCGTCATCAGCGGCTCATTCTTTACCTTACCACTCTCGGCGCTAAAATACGCCGCAGACCCGAGCGACGCGCTTCCCGCGATCACATATTTTTTTGATGGGAAGTCTTGCCTTTGCATCAAAAAACTTCATAACTATCTCTATCTTGCCGATGTGCATGGGCGTTTTACTGCTTTTGCTTAGCGGAAAGTACCTAAATGCGCTAAGTCTTGGCGAGGACGAGGCAAAGAGCCTTAGTATAACCACAACTTACGTTAAAATTTTTGTTATCGTAACGGCTACATTTGTAAGCGCACTAAGCGTAACGATCGCAGGCGTCATCGGCTGGATAGGACCTATCGTGCCGCATATCGCACGCTTTATCTTTGGGGCGAACAACCAGGCGGTTTCTGCGATGATAGGGACGATATTTTTGCTATTTTGCGATAACTTTTCAAGGATCGTTTTCACCTTTGAAATTCCCATCGGCATCGTCACCTCGCTTTTTGGAATTCCCGTCTTTATCGTCGTGCTTCGCCGCGCTAAAAAGGGCATTTGGCGATGATAGAGGTTAGAAATTTACACTTTGCCTACCGCGACAAGCCTATCTAAAAGGGATAAGTTTTTCTATAAACAATGGCGATACGCTAAGCATTTTGGGCGCAAACGACAGCGGAAAGAGTATCTTGCTTCGCATAATGCTTGGCTTTTTGAAATTTAAAGGCGAGGTTTTGATCGAGGGCAAAAGCGTGCGAGACCACGGCAAACGCGAGCTAGCAAAGATGATCGCTTACGTGCCCCAAACCCATGCGCCATCATATGATTACAGCGTATTTGACATCGTTTTGATGGGCGCGCTATGCAGGACGCCGCTATTTTCTAGCTTTAGCGCGGCGGATAAAAAGCTAGCCGAGCAGGCGCCGGAAAAAATGGGTATCGCGCATCTAAAAAACGCGCCCTACACAAAGGTCAGCGGCGGCGAGAAGTAGCTAGCCTACATCGCTCGCACGCTATTGCAAGGGGAGCAAAGGTGATCTTTATGGGCGAGCCGACCAACGGGCTGGATTTTGGCAACCAGATAAAGCTGCTTGAGATGATAAAGGGGTTAAAAGACGAGGGCTACACCTTCGTGCAGACGACGCACTACCCGCGGCATGCGAAATTCGTTTCAAATTTGACGCTGTTTATAAAAGACGGCGAAATTTTAGCCTTCGGGCGCAGCAAGCAGCTCATAAACGCCGAAAATATCGATAAAATTTACGGCATAAACTACGAAAGATACGAGGATAGATTATGAATTTACCTTCAAACTACGACGAGATCGACTTTGACGCGCTTTATAAGGCGCAAAAGGCGAGAAGCTCGTTTGGCAAAAAATTTGCCGAGGACTGGGACAAAAAGGCATCCAGCTTCAACGAGGGCGTGATGAAAAGCGCCTATGCGCGAGAATTTATAGATAAGGTCGATTTTACGGGCGTCTCTACGCTGCTTGACTTTGCGTGCGGAGCGGGCGCGCTAAGCGTGCTGGCAGCGGAAAGGGCAGATCAAATTTACGGCTACGATTTTTCGCCTAAGATGCTGGAATTCGCCCGTGAAAACGCTCAAATTTACGGCGCTAAAAACGTGAAATTTGCGCAAAAGGCTTTCGAGGACGACTGGTCTGACGTGCCCGCGTGCGACGTCGTTTTGGCTTCGCGCTGCCTTGAGGTGGACGATCTAAAAGCCGCGCTTAACAAGCTTCTTTCAAAGACCAAAAAGGCGCTTTACATCACGTTTAAGGTTGGCGGTAGTTTCGTGGACGAGGACGTTTTGGGCGCGATAGGGCGCAAGGTGGAGCAAAAGCCAGACTTCGTCTGTCTTTTAAATATCTTGTTTCAAATGGGCTATCTGCCGAGCCTAAGCTACATCAAAGCCAGGTGCCATGCAGGTCCTGCTTCGAGTGCCGAGGAACTCATCCAAAAGACGCGTTGGGGGCTTGGCGGCGAGCTAAGCGAAACGGAAGAGGCACGGCTAGCGGAGTATTTTAACAGCGGCAAATACAAACCGAAGCAAGAGTTTATGCACTGGGCGTTCGTGCGGGTGGATAAGGCAAATAGAGCTTAAATCTAAACATCTGTCTAAACTTGCTCATAAATTTGAGCAAATTTAGTGCTCGCTATGCTCCTGCCACCTCTGCTCCTCAAGGTCGATGTGATATAAAAACGTCCTAATGACCTCTTCGTCGATCTTTGGGTCTTTGTTTAGCTCACAAAGCGCTTTTCGCTGCTCATTTAGGATCTCAAAATAGGTCTGCCTGACCTCGTCGCTGATCTCGAAATTTTCATTTGAAAGCTCGAAATTCCAAACTTCTTTGAGTTTCTGAAACAAGAAATTCTCCTCATTGCAAAATTTCTCGCTTTGAAATTTAAGCGAAGCCTCTGCGATCGCCTTTTTTATCTTGATCCTTGCAAGCTCATTTGGCATGTGGTCGTTAAAGTCTGGAAATTTCACACTTTTGATGAGCAGCGGCAAGCTTAAGCCCTGAACTACGAGCGTTAGCAAGATCACAACAAAGGTGATAAATAAGATGAGATCTCTATGCGGAAATGGCTCGCTACCGGCCATGGCAGGGATAGAAAGTGCTGCAGCCAGCGAGACTACGCCCCTCATACCTGCCCAACCGACGATAAATGGTGTGGCTTTGCCAGGGTTGCGATCGTCCGCCACGCTGATATAGCGCTTCATAAACATCGTGATATAAACGGCTCCATAAGATGCCATGAGGCGGATAACGATGAGCACAGCAGTGACCAAAACGCCGTAAGATAGCGCCTCGAGCGGCGATACGCCACTATGCTTTAGTCCGTCTAAAATTTGAGGTAGATCAAGGCCGATCATGGTAAAGGCAAGGCCGTTTAGCAAGAATATAAAGTTGTTCCAAACGGGCACGGCGTGGATCCTTGCTGAAGCGGTGAAAATTTCGTTTCGTTTTGTCGAGAGGTAAAGTCCGCCACAAACCACTGCTAAAACGCCGCTCGCACCAAGCTCCTCAGCCAAAATATACATGACATAAGGCGTCGTGATCGTCATGATCGTATCGCTATTCTCGTCAGTTGGCAAGATCTTGTGCAAAAAGTAGGCCGCTAGCGCCACCACAAGGCCGGCCAAAACACCGCCAGCCACCATCCAGACAAAGCTCGCAGCCGCCTTATACCAGATAAACTGCCCAGTCGTCACAGCCACTGCGGCAAAGCGAAAGATGATGAGCGATGATGCGTCGTTTAAAAGGCTCTCGCCTTCTAAAATAGCGCTGATCCTGCGCGGGGCTTTGACAAATTTAAGGATAGCTGCCGTACTCACCGCATCTGGTGGCGAGACGATGGCGCCAAGCATAAAGCCAAGGGCGAGCGAGAAGCCGGGGATCATTAAATTTGCTATCAAAGCAACCGCTGCTGCGCTGATAAAAACGACGATAAATGCGAAACTGCCGATCGTTCGGCGCCATTTGTAGAGCTCTTTTATCGAGTTTGCCCATGCGGCCTCGTAAAGAAGCGGCGGTAAAAAGATGATGAAAATAAGCTCGGGGTCGATCCTGACGGTGGGTAAATTTGGCACAAAACTAATGGCAAGACCGCCCAAAACTAAAAGCACCGGATAGGCTACTTTTAGGCTGTTTGAGATCATCACTAAAGCGATAATGATAGCTAGCAAAGCCAAAAATAGTAGTAAATGTTCAATCATTTTTGTCCTTTAAATTTCTTTTTTGTTGTTGCCTAGGCTATCTTTTGTGCCAAAGCTATCGATCAGGCATCTTTTGACCAAATTTGCGATAGATTTTCTTGAAATTTGGGCATTTTCGTTTTTAAATTTCTCTCCTTTTGCCCAGCTCGT
>NZ_CALINL010000289.1 GCF_938045225.1 uncultured Campylobacter sp. | reverse complement strand
CGCAAATTTGAGCAGGCTAATTCCCGAGCCGTTTTAAACTCAAATTTTAAATTCCCGTCAAACGTAAATTTAACCTAATCCAAAATAATTTTTTTATATAATTACGCAAAAATTTAGGCAGGATATGAATCTTTTCTCCATAGAATTTGGCTTGTGCTTTTTTATCTTTTGGCCGATTTATTATTTTTTAAACACACGCCCGCACCTGCAAAAAGCCGTTTTGCTCGCCTTTTCATACCTTTTTTTAGCCTCGTTCGGACTTAAATTTTTAATCATAAATTTTATCTTTAGTACGGCGATTTTTCTTTTCGCAAGGGCGAGCGAGAACAAGGACTCTGCGTTTTCGTTTGCCGCCGGCGTTATTTTCGTGCTTTGCGCGCTTGCGTTTTTTAAATACGGCGGATATTTCACGATCAAATTTGGTGTCATGAGGCTCGAAACCATCGCACTTCCGCTTGGCATTTCGTTTTATTCGTTTATGAGCATTTTGCTGCTAAAGGCCGTGCGAGAGGGCGAGCTAGAGGCGCCTAGCTACCTTGATACGCTGATTTTTCTTAGCTTTTTTGCCGCGATTATTTCGGGTCCGATTTTACGGCCAAAGCCATTTTTTGATGCATTAAACTCCCCTAAAGTTTTTCGCGCTAGCCCCGTGATATTTGCACTTTTGTGCTCCGCGATTTTTAAAAAACTCATCGTCGCAAACCATCTTTTCGAGATAGTTAATCCCGTTTTCGCCGCACCCACCCTGCCCGCATCGCAGCTTTTAGGCGCGCTTTTTGGCTACAGCGTGCTGCTTTACGCCGATTTTAGCGGCTACGTGGACTTCGTGACGGCGCTAGGACTCATGTGTGGTTTTGTTTTACCGCAAAACTTCAACCGCCCTTTTACGGCGCGAAATTTAAAAAATTTCTGGCAAAATTGGCACATCAGCCTAATGAATTTTTTCAAAGAGTGCGTCTATTTTCCGCTCGGAGGCAGTCGCGGCACGGTAGCGCAGACGCAGCTAAACGTTATGCTAGTTTTTGCGATCTCAGGCGTCTGGCACGGTGCGGGGCTTGGCTTTTTGCTCTGGGGGCTCATCCACGGCCTTGGCGTCGTATTTTTAAATTTAACCAGCGAGCGCAAGTGGCTAAATTCGGCCATACTTGGACGATATTTTACGTTTATTTTCGTGAGCATGGTTTGGGTCTTTTTCACGATGGATTTTGAAGGGGCGGTGCGCTACATCGGAGCTATTTTTAGAAACTCCGGCGGCGAGCTTCTTGCGATTTGCGCGCTATTTGCTGGCGTTTTCGTATTCGTATTTTTGTACGCCGCGCTTGACGTTTATCCGCTTTTGGTCAAATTTTTTGCAAACATAAACGTTGTTTTTTCAGCCGTTTTTTTGGCGATTTTTGGGATAATTATTTACTTTTTGATGCCGTCAGGCATGCCTAACTTTATATATCAAGGATTTTAATGAGAGCGTTTTTTGGGGTATTTCTCGCATTTTTTACGCTGATTGCGCTATTTTTGCGACCGCTGTCAAACTACTACGAAGCCAAATATCAAAAGGATTTTTTCATCACGGACGAGCGCGCGATGGCGCTGAGCGATAAATTTATAAGCGCGGCCGAGGACGGCTTGCAGAGCGCAAAATCGGCCATCGATAAACTTACGGGCATTTTTTCGGGCGATAAAAAACAGGTCGCGACCAGCCCTAAAACGGAGCAAAATTTAACCGTATCGCAAGCCGAACCGTCAAATTTAAACGCCCAAAATGCGCAAAATTTAACGCCCGGTATCGGCGCGATAAAAGAAGCGAATTTAACGGCTCAAAGCGTTCAAACGCCTGCTAAAACCGTTTCAAATTTAGACAAAAACGGCTCGCTAGCCTCAAATTTAACGCCGAGCGCTCCGAGCAAAATAAATAAATCCGCGACTTTTGATATCGAGCTAAACGAAAATTTGGGCGTCATTTTGATAGGCGACTCCATAATGCAAGGCTTTGGCTGGGGTTTTGAAAACGCTCTAAAAACGAGCAAAATCTCAATCAAAAATATGGCAAAAGCAAGCACGGGACTAACGAATAAGAAATTTTACGACTGGAGCGAGGAGCTAAAAGCGGCACTAGCAGGCCTAGAAAATCGCCCGCAAAATCTGCTGATATTCGCGCTTTTTGGCGCAAACGACGCTTATAGCTACACCTTTGACGAGCAGGCGCTGGACTTTGGCACCGACGCGTGGCGCGAGGCGTATGAGGGCAGGATCGCCGAGATCTACGAGATCGCAGGGCAGCACGGCGCGCAGGTCGTGTGGCTGGGAGTACCGTGCATGAAGAGCGAGAAATTCGACAAAAAAATGAAGGCGCTAAACCTGATCTATAAGGACTCGGCGCAAAAATACGGCGCGCGCTACATCGATATCAGCGGCGCGATCTGCGATAACGGCAAGTATCTAAAAGAGGGCGCGGACAAAAAGCCGCTGCGCAAGGACGACGGCATGCACATCAGCATGAACGGCGCTAAAAAGATTGCCGTCTACGTCGTGGACAAACTGCTAAACGGGCAGAGCGATAATTTTTAGCCGAATTTGAGTTTGGCTAAATTTGCGCGGTCGGAAATTCTTAAAATTTGGAATTGATAGAATCGGCAAATTTGAAATCTCGCCGATCTGCCGAGCCGCTCACAAAATAAATACGGGCGCGCCCCAACTAGCTTACGCCGACTTTTACCGTGAAGTGCGACCCAATGCACGCTCGTATAAAATAAAATATCGCACGAAATAAGCACGCGGCCGTCTTTTTTGCCTTAAGCGGTTATTTCGCTAAACCTGCCGACGTTTTACTGCAACCGACCTAGATACGGCACAAAGATTTACCGCAACGCTAGAAACGCATGACAAACTGCGTTTGGCACTTTCACGTCGTCTTAGGCACACGCTTTCTTTACCGACATAGATTTTATCGGTTCGTTTTTTATTTTCGTCGTCTCGGCAAATTTAAATTTGCGTCAAATTTTTAGCAGCAAAAACTCAAATTTAAAACTCGGTCGGCACCAAAATCGCGTAAAGCTCGCGCCGACCGCATTAAATTTGCATAGCTACTAAATTTAATAAACCCACTTCACGACGTCGCTTAGTTCGCGGCGGTATCTTTTTGGCTGCGGTTTTACGCGGTAGCCAAACGGCACCATGAGGCACACGCGCTGCTTGCTCGTGTCAAGGCCTAAAATTTTATTTAAAGCCGCTGCGTCAAAGCCCTCGATAGGGCAGCTGTCGATACCTAGGCTCGCCGCCGCGGTCATCATATTTGGCCGCCGCGATGTAGCACTGCTTGCTCGACCAGTGAAAAACTAGCTCGTCATCGCGATGAAAGCGTCTCTCTAAAAAATCGCCGTAAAATTTCTTCCTCGCGGCGATCATCTCGGGTGCCTTGTCTCCGCGGCGGTCGATCATTTTTTCAACATATTCGCCAACGCTTTTTACCTCAGCGACTTTGGCAAGGATGACTACTAAATGCGAACAAGAGGTGATTTGCACTTGATTCCACGAGGTTTCGCGGATCTTTTGCCTGAGCTGCTCGTTTTGCACGACTAAAAAGTCCCACTGCTCTAGCCCAACCGAGCTAGGACTTAGTCTGCCGGCCTCCAAAATAAAGTCAAATTCGCTCGCGCTGATTTTCTTGTTTTCGTCAAAGACCTTGCATGCGTGACGAAATTTCATCGATTCTAAAAAATTCATTTTCGCTCCTTTTATAAGTCTATATCAAGAATTTCATTTACTCTATCGCGGAACCAATCATATCTATCCTGAATTGATTTTTCATTCCATTGCCCCTGATATTTATTGCATTCAAAATCAGTCACGATTAATCTTGTCATTTCAAATGCAACTACACCAGTGTTTTTATTATATTTTTTGTATTTCCGCGATAAATATCTATTTTTGAGCCAAGTCCGCAATTACCAGCCGAACTATTCTTTGAACCGCTTAATAAAGTTAAATTTCCACCGGTGTTTAACCATCTATCCGCCACTTCTTTGCTTATATATTTCCAATCATTTGAGTTATTATATTTTTGCGGCAATATATGCTCTATTTGAACCTCGTCAAGTCTTATAAATACCTCTTTGCTATCATCCGTTAAGCTATATTCTATGGTGACCAATAATGGCTTAGCCCAAGAGTTACCATATAAATCACCAGATAACTCGTTTCTTACGTATTCAATAACTTTATCATTACTTAATTTGCTATTTAGCTCACTATTAATATAGTCAATATCCTTACCATCTTTTATCCATTCTATCATCCTGAATGAAATATATTTTATCTTATTCAAAGTATATCCGGCTATCCAGTAAAGATAGTAAAAACGCCTTATTAAGATCAAAAGCCTATCTATACTGGTAAAATTTTCTTTAATAGCCGTTAATACAATAGACTTCCAGTAAAAACTCCATCTCAAATACCACAAGGAATTTATGACTTTATTATCATCATTATAAATTCTTTCTTTATAAATTTCACAAAATTCTATAAAGTCTTTAATTATTTGATTTGAATCTCCATTTTTATAAGTTTTAAAAATTGTGTTCAGCTCATCAACAAGACTTTTTTTAGGATTTTATGCCA
>NZ_CALINL010000288.1 GCF_938045225.1 uncultured Campylobacter sp. | reverse complement strand
CGCAGAGCGATGATAACGTATCCTCTTATGCGCGGTATGAGCAAGGAGATAACCGACCGGCAGAAGTCAAATTTGACCGAAAGAGCGGTCAAATTTAAGCTAAATTTGACGAGTTCTCAATCCTCGTCGGTCAAATTTTGCGCCCCAGAGGCGAAAAACGTATCGCTGTGGATGTTTTCAAAAGCAGCCTTTAGCGAGACGAAAAGCTTTGGATTTTGCTTTTCTAAATTTGCCAAAAGCTCCTTAGTTTCGGCTCTAGCGTGAGGCATCTTGATATCAAATCGCATCGCCGGACACGCCTCGTCGCCGATAACCGTAAGCCCGTTTCGCACGGCGTTTTCGCGTAGCTGTCTTTCGCGCACGAATATAAACGGCCTGATAACCTCGATCCCGTTTGCCGCGATATATTTGGGAGCAAGCGTTCGTAGCGCGCCGTTATAAGTAAAATTCATAAAAAAGCTCTCGACCGCGTCGTCGAGGTGGTGGGCGATGGCGAGCTTGTTAAAGCCATGCTCGAGCGCGTATGTGTAGAGATAGCCGCGCCTCATACGCGAGAAAAAGCTGCAAAAGCTGGAGTTTTTGCGGATCTTGTCCTTGGATATCTCAAAGATCGAGCTGTCGATCACGTCGTGCTCGATGCCGTGCTCGGCGCAGTGGCGCGTGAGGTATGCGTAATCCTCGCCCATGCCGTAGCTTAGCGTCACGGCCTTAAACTCAAATTTTTCAGGCGTGACGTTTTGCATATGTTTTAGTACGTGCGCGAGCGCGAGGCTGTCCTTGCCACCGCTAAGACCGAGCAAAATTTTATCCCCGCCGCGCACCATGCGATATCTGGCGTTGGTCTGCCCGACCTGGCGCAGCAGCCGCTTGCTAAGCTCTATCATAGCCGCTCGATCATCGCGAGCATAAACTGCGCGCTGACGTTTGCCGAGTCTTGTAAAAATTTATCGAAGTCAAACTCCGCGCTACCGCCCGCCTCGTCGCTGATGGCGCGAAGCACGAAAAACGGCACGCCAAGACTCTCGCAAACTAGCGCCACGCTGGCGCCCTCCATCTCAGCCGCATCGGCTTTGAAGGT
>NZ_CALINL010000287.1 GCF_938045225.1 uncultured Campylobacter sp. | reverse complement strand
CGTAAGGAAATCTCCGAAAATGAGATAGCGTCTGCCGAACTCGTAATAAAATATCCGTATGCCGTCATAGAACAAAAGCCCGATATAAAAACTATGTTTGATAAGGTAATAGGCATGGGATTTAACTACGGCGGACTAATAAAAGACAGAAATACGAGCAAAATACTAGCAGACAATACATACATCTACGAGTCTTATCACTCTTGGCTAATCCAAGCTTTAACTAACGCTTTGGGTCCGGAATCCGGCGGTTCGTTTTGGCTATGCAATAAAAATGAAACTACCTCGATAGAAAAGTGTAATCAAAAAATGATAGTTGAGTTCTTTAGAAAGGATAGAAAATGAGAAAGCTTGAGATAGCTATACGTTAAACTCAAGTGCAAATTTGACGCGCCAAAGAGTCTGTCAAATTTGTAAATTATACTATCTCTAAAACCGTGGTGATATCTGCCATGCCTTGCGTGTACATAGCTGACGTAACGAGCGCGTCCGTGCCGGCGCTAGCAAATTCTCGGACGTTTTTTAGATTTATCCCGCCGCTTGCGACTAGGGCTGCGTTTGGAGCGATTTTATCTCGCAAGTCTACTGCTTGCTTTACCGCCCCCGACGTAAATTTATCGCACTGCACGACGTCGGCGCCAGCCTTTAAAAGCGCTTCGCAGTCGTCTAAATTTTCGCATTCGACGGCGATTTTGCGCTCGGGAGCTTTTGCTTTAAAGGTTGAAATTTGACCCAAAAACTCCTCATACGAGCCATAAGCCTTGATGTGATTTTTAAAAAACAGCACGCTATCGCTCAAATTTAGCCTATGCACGCCGCAGCCGCCCTCAAGCACGGCTTTTAGGCAAAATTTCTTAGCAAATGGGAAGCTCTTGCGCGTGGCTAGGATTTCGCATTTTGGATTTATGCTTTTGGCGGTCTCATTCATCGCTCTTGCGTAGGTGGCAATCTTGCAGGCGTATTCTAGGCAAATTTGAGCTAGTTTCCAGGCTTTGTGCACATTATCGTAGCTACCGCTGATTTTTACGATCGGCTCTTTTGCGGCTACGACGGCGGAGTTTGGGACGCAAATTTGCGCCTCGCAGTCTAGCAAACGCGCCCCGCCGCTACGTCTACGCAGCTAACCGTCACGTCCTCGCGCGGCAGTATGGTTAAGACGGCGTTTTTACGGATGCCTTGAAGCGAGGTTGTAAGATCAAGGTAGGGCAGGTCTTCGCCGATGTAGGCTAAAATTTCTGCGTCACTTATCTTGATCATCGCTTGCTAGCCTTTTTGCCTCGGCGTTTTTCTTATTTGCGTTTACGATCATGTTTCTAAAAATGCCGTTTTCGTAGAGTCCGGCGTGGTAGAGCGAAAAACCTATAAACGCGACGCCTGAGGCTACGTGCCACTTTTTAAAGCCGCCTTTGTTACGTCCGAGCATTCCCAAAGCCGTAACGCAAACAGCCGCTAAAGTGACGCTCATGCCGATTTTTGCGACTTTTCTATGGGTTTGTAAATTTAAAAGTTGTCCGCTTATGTTCATTTTTTTCTCCAGCAAGTTGTGTTTGCGATGCCTATGCTCTCAGGGTCAAATTCCGGATTTAGCCCCGCTTTTCTTTGCGATTCGTAGTCTTTTAGGGCTTTTATCATGACTTTTGATAGCATAAAGATCGCCGCGATATTTATCGTAGCCATCGCCGCCATCGTGATATCGGCGATATTCCAAGCGATAGTTAGATTCATCTGCGCTCCGACGAATATCATCGCGACCGCCGTTATCTTAAAGGCTAGGGCGATTTTGTGATTTTTGGTAAGGTATTTGATATTTGCCTGCGCGTAGTAGTAGTTGCCGATCAGCGAGGTGATGGCAAAAAGCACCACCGCAAGCGTCGTAAAGTGAAGGCCTATCTCGCCGTAGTACTCGCGCATCGCGGCCTGCACCAAAGGAAGCGCAGTGAGCGGCTCGCCGCCGGCACCCGTTTGCTTTGTGATATAGGCCTGCGAGAAAAGCACTATCATGCCGGAAGCCACGCAGATCGTCATATCTATAAAAACCGCCATCGCTTGCACGAGTCCTTGCTTTACGGGGTGGCTCGTGTGAGCCGCCGCGGCTGCGTTTGGCGCAGAACCCATGCCCGCTTCGTTTGAAAACAGTCCGCGCTTGATACCGTAGACGATCACGCTACCGGCAAATCCGCCGAATATCGCCTTAAAATCAAAGGCGCTTTTCATGGTCATATCAAAGACGGCCGGTAGCTTGTCTAAATTTAAGCAGATCGCGATAAAGGCTAGCAGGATATAGGCAAGCGCCATAAAAGGCACGATATAGGAGCTGACCTTGCCGATGACGTGGCTCTTGCTAAAAAACATCACCGCCGCAAATGCCGTTAGGATGAGGCCGATACCCACGGGAAAGCCGCTATCGCTAAAGCTCGTAGCGCTTGCGCTTTGGTCGTAGTAAATTTGAAAGGCGGAGGTCATGGTGTAGCTTTGTAGGCCGTTAAATCCGTACGCGTACGTGATGATGAGAATGACGGCAAAAAGGCTTGCCATCCACTTGATGCCTAGGCCGTTTTTGATGTAGTATGCCGGGCCGCCCTTAAAGCCGAATACGTCTTTGGTCTTGTAAATTTGAGCCAGCGTACTCTCGGCAAATGCCGAAGCCGCGCCCAAAAATGCCATCAAGCACATCCAAAATAGCGCGCCCGGTCCGCCAGCTACGATAGCGGCGGAGATGCCGGCGATATTTCCGATGCCTACGCGCGAGGCGGTAGAGATCATAAGCGCTTGAAAGGGCGTGAGATGGTGCTTGTTGTATTTGTCCTTTTTCTCGACTAAGACTTTGCAAGCCTCGAAAAACATCCTAAACTGCACGAATCTAGTAATATAGCTAAAATAAATACCGGTAAGAACGAGCACGATAACCAAAAAATAGCCGTATAAAAAGTCGTTGGCTAGCGACATCTCGTCGTTCATAAATTTTAAAATTTTATCTATCAACCGTCATTCCTTCAAATTTACTTCGCGCCTATCTTGACGCCTTTCATCGAATTTGCCAGCAGTCCGATCGTCGTACCGTTGTGCAAAACGGCCGTGGCGATAGGGTTAAAGAGCCCAAACGTCGCGCCTGCTAAGATGAGGGAGTTTATGCCGACGGTAGCGTTAAAATTCGTATTTATCAGCCTCATAGTTTTATTTGCGACGTCTTTTGCGACGGCGACCGAGCCGATGTCGTCTTTTAGTAGGCTGATGTCGGCGGTTGCTTTTGCGATGTCGGCGCCCTTTTGCATGCTGATGCCTACGTGCGCTTTGGTGAGGCTTGGCGCGTCGTTGATGCCGTCTCCGACGAAGGCTACTTTTTTACCTTCGGCTTTTAGCTGCTCGATGATGCCTGCTTTATCGGTAGGTAGGCAGTTTGCATAGACTCTATCGATACCTAGCTCGCTTGCTACCTGATCGGCTTTAGACTGTACGTCGCCCGTTAGCATTATCAGCTCTTTTACGCCTAGTTTTCGTAGCTTTGCTAGCGTCTGCGCAGCATTTTCTCGCATGGTGTCGCACATAGCGATGACGCCTAAGAGCTCTTTGTCGTAGCCTACGTAAAGTAGCGTGAGTCCGCTGTCTACTTCGCTTTTTATGATTTCTTCGTGTTTGCTAAATGAAATTTGCTCGTCGTCCTCTAAAAAGTGTCTTGAGCCGATCACGACCTCTTTGCCGCCTACGTATGTTTTGACGCCGTGAGCGACGATAAACTCGACCTCGTCGTGATGGATGTGGTGAAAGCCTATCTCTCTAGCGGCCTTTACGATGGCCTCGGCTACCGGGTGGAAGTAGTGCTCCTCAGCGCTTGCGGTCAAATTTAAGAGCTGTGCTTCAGTAAATTCTTTTTTAAACGAGTGAACTTTCACGACGCTTAGGCTACCGTGCGTTAGCGTGCCAGTTTTGTCAAAGACGAAAGTATCGGCGCTCGCTAGCGCCTCGATAGCTTTGGCGCCCTTTATCAGCACGCCGTTGCGGCCGGCTTTTGAGATGCTTGATTTAAAGGCGACGGGCGTGGCTAGCTTTAGCGCGCAGGAGTAGTCCGCCTGCAAGACGCTAGCTACGCGAGTCATGTCTCGGCTAAGCAGATACGAAACGCCGGCTAGACTTAACGTCACGGGCACTAGTTTGTCGGCTAGCTTCGTGGCTTTTAGTCCGACGGCCGATTTTTCGTTTAGCGAGCTTTGGATGTAGGATTTTATCCTCGCGGTTGCGCTCTCGGCGGCTATGCTCTCGGCCCAGATTTTTATGCGTCCGTCCTCGACTACCGTTCCGCTCATCACGCGGTCGCCGCGCTCTTTTTTGACAGGTTCTGCTTCGCCGGTCATCGAGACTTGATTTACGCTTGCGGTGCCTTCGACGATGTAGCCGTCGATGCCGATGCTTTCGCCTGTGCCGACGACTACGATGTCGCCTATTTTGACGTCTACGGTCGCGATTTTTTTGAGAGATTTTTTACCGTGATCATTTATCTCGATCCAGACTTCTTCGATGTTCGGGCGGGCCAGCTCTTTGATGAGGTCGTCGCTGCGGTGTACGGCGCTTTCTTCCATGTATTCGCCGATGGTTAGCATGAGATTTGTGCTATTTGCTGCTAAAAAGTCGCGTCTAGCCAGGCTCACGCCTACTGCGGTGGCTTCGAGTACTTTTGAGGTTATGCCTTCGTTTACGGCTTCGCTTGCGCCTTCTTTTAGCAGCGGAGCGGCGGCTATCAGGCTAGCCATAGCTTTTACGCCGTTGCTACTTATAAGAGGGGTGATGGCTAGAGCCGTTGCCGCTTTGTAAATTTCAGCCTTGCTCGGGCTATTTTTGCGCTTGTTAAAATTTGCGATCGGCAAATTTTCGATGAACTCTTTGATTTCGTTTAAATTTGAGTCAAAGCCGACGATGATACTTTTTGCTTTTTTGTTTACCCTGACGTTTTTTGCGTATCTAAACTCCGAAATTTGAGCCTCCAAGCGGCTCTCGTCGCAGTCCTCGCCGATGCGTTCGCAGACGAAGCGCACGCGGTTTTTAGTCAGGTGCGCGATGCGAACGTTATTTTTGGGAGTCAATTTCGGCCTTTACATCTTCAAATCGCTCTTTTAGTTCTTCAAATCCTGCTTGAAGCAAATTTGATCCTTTTGCGATAGCTGAAAATAGCGCTTTTTGCGCGTTTTCGTTTGTTAGCACGTATGCCACGACGCCGCCTATGAGCGCACCTTTTATAAAGCCTGCCGCGTTAAAATTTGCCGGGACAAAGTCTTTTAGCGCGTCGTTTATGCCGCGGTCAAACGCGCTTGGCGCGCCGGTAGTCTTTACCGTAGTCGTCGTAGTCGTCGTGCTGCCGTCGTCGTTTAGCTGATTTACTGTTTGAGTTTGATTGATGTATGGGTTTTTCATTTACTTTCCTCTAAATTTTTGATTAGTTTCTCTGTCGCAACTACGCCTGCGATACCGACGGCAACGGTTGCCGCAGCCGCAAGATAGCGCGCCGAGACTAGTTTGTTTGATGCGCTGATAGCGCACGCCGTGACGATACCGCCTTGGATAGCGATTTTAGTCGTTTTAGCTACGGCCTGCGTCTTGCTGACCTTGCCTTTTTTATAGTTTAGTATTTCTACGCCGCCCGCTGCTATCGCGCCGATTAGCGCGCCGCTTATCATATGATCTACTGGGAGTCTGGTTGTTGATGTTAAATTCATTCTATACCTTTATTATTTTTCTAAATTCGGTTCAAGCGCGTTTGCGATATCTTCGGCTAAAATTTCGGTTTGTGTAGCCGCTTTTGCCGGAGCTTTTTTAGCTCTTGGAGCTCTTTTTTTCTTAGCTTTTGTTTTCTCGGCTTCTTTTTCAGATTTCTCTGCGGCTACTTCGGCGCTAGTGCGTCTTGTGCGTTTTTTTGTTTCGGTCGCCTCTTCGCTTGTTTTAGCAAATTTTTTCTCGGCGTACTCTTTTGCTTCGCCTATTTTTTTCTCGGCAAATTCTTTTGCGTTTTCGGCAAACTCTTTGCCTTTATCTAGTCCGCTTTCAAGGGTTGATTTGATTTTGTCTTTGTTGTTAAAAGCCGCGACGGCTAAACCTCCTAAGATTGCTCCTGCGATAAACGGTAATGCCATTTTTTATCCTTTGTGTTAAATTTTATTCTTTATCTTTGTTTTTGTCTAAATTTTTACTGAGCATCATGCTGGCTAGTCCGCCAAGCGCCAAACCGCCGAAAAATGAAAAATTCGGATTGTTTAAAAGCGCGATAGCGTCCTCTTTGCTGCCTTGCCCAGAGCCTATGCGCTCTAGCGTTTGACTGATTTGTTTAAAGCTATCCGAATCAAAAGCGTTTAAGATATTGTCGCTCGGATTTTGAGCCGTTTGCGCTTGTTCCTCTTGATTGGTGTCACCTGTGCCTTGAAACTGCGCGGCTAAAATTTGAGCCAGTTTTGCTTTGAGAGCCGGGATGTATTCATTATTTGACGTAGCCCAGAGCCTAAAGCAAATGTCTTTAAAATTTTCATCGCTTATGCTGTCGGTCAAATTTTCATAAAACGCGTTTAACTCAAGCTCGTAGTTTAGGGCTTTTATAAAGCAAGCGTCAAGATCCTCGCACGCTAAAGCGCAAAAAACTTGCGGATCGGCAGGGTCTGCGTAGGATTTTAAAAGCTCCAGTCCGCTTCGTCTAACCGCTAAAATTTGATCAAAAATTTCATCTTTTTTGCAGACGTTTTCGTAAAATTTAATGCCCTGCGACTCTAGTAAAAACACCGCATTTGCGGCTTGCTTTAGCTCCTCGTTCATCTTGCGCCGCCGGTAGCTTTTTGGGCTAGATTATTGATGAGGGCTGAAATTTCGTGCAAATTTTCTCCTTTTAGTAGATCGTCCCACATCTTTTTCGGGAAAATTTCATGGTCGTATTCGATCGTTGCGGAGCCGATTAGCTTGTTAAATTTGACGTTTTTTATGCCGTCTATTTGCTTGATCGTTTGATCGATTTTTTCTAACGGCAAGCTGTCCGCTTCTTTTTTGATATCGCTGCTGACGCGGACTCTTAGGCGGCCTGCGACGTGGTGGATCGGCGTAAAATACGAAGCTATGCGTAAGACTAACTCCGATGGTATATGTGGTGCTGCGCTCATGTTTCTCCTTTGTTTTTTGGCGTATTATCTATTTACTACGCTTAAATTTAACTGAAACTTTTTTGCATATCGTTATCAAATCATTTTTGATAAAGAGGCGCAAAATAGGCTATTTGTTTTGGCACTTTGGACAAATTCCGTATAAAATCATCGCATGACCTTCGAGTTTAAAGCCTGAGTTTTTACAAATTTGCTCTTGTTTTTCTTCTACATATTTATCGAAAAAACTCTCCGCTGTGCCGCATTTTATGCAGATTAGATGGTCGTGATGCGACTTTAAATTTAGCTCAAATCTATTTATCCCGTTCTCTTCAAAGCTCAAAACCAGCCCGAAATCCTGCAAAAAATTTAAAAACTGATAGATAGCCGTGAGACTCACGTTTCGCCTAAATTCGCTTTTGATCTTAGTTTGTATCTCGCTTGCGCTAAGATGCTCGTCGCTGGAAAATAAAATTTTTAAAATTTGCTCTTTTGCTGCGGAATTTTTATATCCGTAATCCCGTAAAAGCTCTAAAAATTTCATATAAAATTTATCAAAAGTGTGCATTTTGCCGCCGTTTCAGCCGATTAAAATTACTTTTTATTATAGTGAAAAAAGCTGATAATGCGATAAATTTAAGACCAATTCTCAAAAAATAGAGATTTTGGCTAAGCGGTTATAAAGGTTATTTTGGCATAATTCCGCAAAAATTTTAAAAGGGAAGCCATGACGTACGACGAGCTAGAGCTTGAAGCGGTTTTGCTAGAGGTTTTGGAAAACCGAGGCAATTTTGAATCGCTTGACGATGAAGAGCTTTTCGAACTTATCGAAGAGGTCGCAAAATATACCGACGGAGATTATGAAGAGGCGTTTGAGTATATAAGAAAGCACGGTATAGATAAGGAAACTAT
>NZ_CALINL010000286.1 GCF_938045225.1 uncultured Campylobacter sp. | reverse complement strand
CAAGCCACGATCGACGTAAACAACCGCGTCCAAGCCGCGCTCTCAAGACTGCCCCAAGAGGTGCAAAACATGGGCGTGACCGTACGCGAACGTAGCGGCTCGATCCTAGAGGTTATAGGCTTTACCAGCCCGAAAATGAACTCTATCGAGATGTATAACTACGTAAATTTAAACATAGCAGACGAGGTTAAAAGGGTTAACGGCGTGGGCGATACCGTGCTAATCGGTAGCAAAGAGTACTCGATGCGAATTTGGCTAAAGCCCGATTTGCTCGCCTACTACAAGCTAACTCCTAGCGACGTAATCGCTCAAGTAAAAATCCAAAACAGCCAATACGCCGCCGGCAAGATAGGCGAGCAACCATCAGACGGCGATAATCCTTACGTTTATTCCGTTCGCACGGGCGGACGACTCAAAAACGCCGCGCAGTTTGGGGATATAATCATCAAAAGCTCAGACGGCGCGACGCTAAAGCTAAAAGACGTAGCGACAGTGGAGCTAGGAGCGGCTAGCTACGCTAACGACGCGATGCTAAACGGTAAAGACGCCGTGCCGCTTTTAATCTTTATGCAAAACGACGCTAACGCCCTAGCGACGGCGCAAGCGGTAAACGCAAAGCTAGACGAACTAAGTAAAAATTTCCCCGAAGGATTTACGCACACGATCGCATATAACCCGACCGAATTTATCGAAGTTTCTATCCAAGAGGTTATAAAAACTTTCATCGAGGCGATGATCCTAGTTATCATCGTTATGTATATGTTTTTAAAGAGCTTCCGCGCGACCGTGATCCCGATGCTAGCCGTTCCCGTGTCCATCATCGGCACCTTTGGCGGACTGTACGCGATGGGATTTAGTATAAATTTGATCACCCTTTTCGCGCTTATCCTTGCTATCGGTATCGTCGTGGACGACGCCATCATCGTTATCGAAAACGTGGAGAGAATTTTACACGAGGAAAAAGACATCACCGTCAAAGAAGCGACCTATAAAGCGATGGAAGAGGTACAAACCCCCGTCATCTCGATCGTGCTGGTTTTATCCGCCGTCTTCGTCCCGGTTTCTTTTATGGAGGGGTTTGTCGGCGTGATCCAGCGCCAGTTTGCGCTTACGCTGGTTACTTCAGTTTGTATCTCGGGCTTTGTCGCACTTACGCTTACTCCTGCGCTTTGCGGCGTTATGCTAAAAAAACAAGAGAGCAAGCCGTTTTGGTTCGTGCAGAAATTTAACGACTTTTTCGACTGGAGTACGAAAATTTTTACCGCAGGCGTGGCAACGGTGCTTCGCCACGTTATCATCAGCCTTATTGTGATAGGCATTATGGGTTTTGCGACTTACGAGCTGTTTAAAAAAGTCCCTAGCGGCCTCGTACCGTCCGAAGATAAGGGTGCGCTGATGGTTATCACTTCGCTACCGCCGTCAAGCAATATGCTAAAAACCAAAGAAGAGGTAAAAACTATCAGCAACATGGTTCTAAGCAATCCAAACGTCGAATTTACGATGGGTTTTGCCGGATACGATATGATCGCGGGCGCGCTTAGAGAAAACTCTGCCATCAGCTTTATCAAGCTAAAAGACTGGAGCGAGAGAAAAACGCCGGATAGTCAAGCAGACGCGCTAACCAGGCCTTTTAACGGTATGCTTTGGGGCTCGAAGGAGTCGATGAGCTTTGTCGTAAACGTCCCGCCTATCATGGGTCTTTCGATGACGGGCGGCTTTGAGATGTATCTACAAAATAAAAGCGGCAAAAGCTACGCGCAGATTGAAGAGGACGTAAAAAAAGTAGTCGTCGCCGCAAACGCTCGCCCGGATCTAACCAGCGTGCGCTCGACGCTAGAGACTAATTACCGCCAGTTTAAAATCGACGTCGATAGGCAAAAAGCCCAGATGTTCGGCGTGAGCGAGAGCGAAATTTTTAGCGCGATCGGCTCAACCTTCGGCTCGTATTACGTCAACGACTTCAACCTTTTCGGCAAATCCTACCGCGTTTACGCTAGAGGCGAAGAGGGTTTTAGAAACAACCCCGAAGATTTGCGTAAAATTTACGTCCGCTCAAGCGGCGGCGAGATGATACCGCTAAACTCGGTAGCCACCCTAACTAGAATTTTGGGTCCCGATATCGTAGATAGATTTAACCTTTTTCCTGCAGCTAAGATCCAAGGCGACCCAAAACCGGGCTACACGTCGGGAGACGCGATAAAAGCGATACAAGAGGTAGTCGAACAAACGCTAAATATGGAAGAGTACTCGATCAGCTGGGCGGGCACGGCGTATCAGGAGGTTAGCTCGCAAGGCACGGGCTCTACGGCGTTTATATTCGGTATGGTTTTCGTGTTTTTGATCCTAGCGGCGCAGTATGAGCGCTGGCTCATCCCGCTAGCCGTTATCACGGCCGTTCCGTTTGCGGTTTTTGGCTCGCTAGTCGCCGTTTGGGCTAGAGGGCTAACAAACGACATTTATTTCCAGATCGGACTACTGCTTCTTATCGGCCTATCGGCTAAAAACGCGATCCTCATCGTAGAATTTGCGATGCAAGAAAGGCTAGCGGGCAAGAGCGTATTTGACGCAGCCGTTAATGCAGCTAGACTTCGCTTCCGCCCGATCGTCATGACCTCGCTCGCATTTACTTTGGGCGTTTTCCCGATGGTTATCAGCACGGGCGCTGGCGCTGCCTCTCGCCACTCGCTAGGCACGGGCGTGATCGGCGGCATGATAGCGGCCACTACGATAGCGATATTTTTCATACCAATGTTTTACTATCTGCTAGAAAAGCTAAACAACAAAGTCTGGGACAAAAAACCAAGCGGAGCACAGGAGGTCAAAAATGTATAAAATTTTAACTTTAGCCGCGGCGCTATTTTTAGCCGGTTGCTCGTTTCGCCCCGAGATACCCGAGGTCGATACGAAATTTGAATCTACGTATAAATTTGAAACTAGCGACATCAAAGACGAGTGGTGGAAGGAGTTTGGCGACGAAAATCTAAACGCCCTCGTAGCTAGCGCGCTAGAGAAAAACACCGACCTTCGCACGGCATATTTAAATTTACAAAAAGCCGCCGCAAGCCTAGGCATCTCGGAAGCAGATCTCTTTCCTAGCGTAAATTTAAACGTCGGCTACACTAAAGCAAAAAGTAGCGGCGAAACCTACACCAAGCAACCTCAGACACGCTACCGAACATCGCAGGTAAATTTAGGCCTTAGCTACGAGATAGACCTGTGGGGCAGAGTGCGAAACAGCGTCGAGTCGGCTAAAGCTAGTCTAAACGCAACTAAGCTCGACTACGTCACCGCTCGCCTTAGCATAAGCTCTAGCGTGGCAAAAAGCTACTTCGCGCTCGTAGCTCTAAACATGCGCGAAGCCGTGCTAAAAGATACGCTAAAAACATACGAGGAGACGCTAGCGCTTCGCAAAACGCAGCTTGATCTAGGCGGCATAAACGAGACGACCTATCTACAAAGCAAAGCCGCGGTAGAAAGCGCGAAAGTAAGCCTACTAGAGGTGCAAACCTCGCTATCTCAGGCTCTAACGTCCGTAGCGATACTAACGGGAAAATCAAACGACGAGATCCTAAACGGAGCCGTACAGAGCGCTAAAATGCTACCCAAAGAGCCCGAAGTGAGTGCTGGCGTGAGCGCGGACATACTGCTGCACAGGAGCGACGTAGCTAAAGCCTACGCCGATCTAAACGCCACCAACGCGCTAATCGGCGTCGCAAAGGCAGACTATCTGCCGTCCATCTCGTTAACGGGGCTTTTTGGATTTTCTAGCGTGGATTTTGAAAATATATTTGTCGGCAACGCCAACACGTGGAGCATAGGCGGCTCTTTGGTGCAGAAAATTTTCGACTACGGCAGAACCAGAAACAACGTCCGCATAGCCGAAACCAACGAGCAAATCGCGGCCGTAGCCTATGAAGCTGCGATCAAAAAGGCTCTTGGCGAAGTTAGAGATGCGCTAAACAACCGCAAAAACGCCAAACTAACGCTAAATCAGGTCAAAGAGCTCCTGCTCTCGCAAGAAAAAATCTATCAGCTAGCCAAGGATCAGTTCGAGGAGGGCTACACCGGGCATCTGGAGCTACTCGACGCGCAGCGCAACCTGCTCTCGGTTAGACTGCAAGTTATAGCGGCGAATTTGAGCCTCATCGACTCGGTCGTGGATGTCTATAAGGCGTTTGGCGGCGGATTTAAAGCCGAATAATTTTACTTTTTGGCGGAGATTTTCCGCCTCTTTCTTTTTGAATTTCCTTTTGCTTTTCGGTTTTAAATTTGACGCAACGTCGTCTGTAGATTTTAAATATTTCGCTCGTTTTATTACCGCAGCTTATCTTGCTTTATAACCTTCAAATTTCAAAATTTAGCGCTTGCTTTTGCTATTCGCTCGACTCCTGTAAACCTATTTTTAGGCGCCTAATACTTTGGATAAATTTTCGTTGCGACTTTTGAGATAAATTTGCATTCAAAGACGTAAATTTGTTTCAAATTTGGATAATGCGATAAGTCGGTCAAATTTACATCATCCTATCCGGAGTGCATGTTTTATAAATTTACCACCTCAAATTTACGGTTTTTTGGCAATATTTGCGAGTAGGCACGTGATTTACGATCGAATTTACAGACGTATTTTGAGCTTAAATTTAGCGCAAATATCCGCCGCCAAATTTAAGATTTTTGATATTTTAACTGCCGAGCGAAGCTTGCGATTTGCGACGATTTTGCAAATTTATGTTTTTAAATTTGACGTAGCGTAAAAACGGGTGCGAAATTTTAAATTTGCAAGTCGAAATTTGACTAAATTTATGCCCTGCTTCGCAAAAATTATAAATTTGACTCAAATTTAGACGCGAAATTTTACTCTTTGTCGGTTAAAATTTGTACGATAGTTTCTGGTAAAATTTCATGCTCTATTGCGTGGATTTTAGCTTCAAAATCCTCAAAACTCATTCCCGCGCTCTTTTCAAATGCGCGCTGAGCGATGATCTTGCCGCCGTCTAGCTCCTCGCTAACCCAGTGCACGCTAACGCCGCCTACCTTCATATCGCTCTCAAAGCTCTCTTTTATCGCGTGTGCGCCCTTAAAAAGCGGCAGCAGCGACGGATGTAAATTTATAGCGCGAATCTGCCTTGTAAAAACGGGCGTAAGGATACGCATAAAGCCCGCAAGCACGGTTAAATCTACGTTAGCGCGCTTGATTTGCGCTACGACCGCGGCGTCGAATTCCTCTCTCGAGGCAAAATTAACGTGCTCGATGACGACGCTTTTTAGGCCGTATTTTGCGGCTTTTGCGATGCCGCCGGCGTTAGCTTTGTTGGTTAGCGTTAGCGCGACTTCGATCTTGGTTTGGCCAAAAACTTTGCCGTGCAGATTCTGCAAAATCGCCTCCAAATTCGAGCCGCCGCCGCTAAATAAAACCGCTATTTTTTTCGTAAGCATTTGAGTCCTTTGATGACGTCCGCGGCCGTGAGCGCGTAGTCGTTGATTTTGATTTCGCGGGCGGCTAGAGCGTGAGCCAATGTGCCCGAGGTCGCGGCATTTAGCGGGTCGTAACCCTGCGCGAGCAGTCCCGCGACGATACCGCTTAGCGCGTCTCCGCTACCGCCCTTTGCGAGCGCGGCGCTGCCGTGCGTCATGACGTAGACCTCGCCGCCTTGCGCGATTATGGTATTTGCGCCCTTTAACACAAGCGCGCATTTAAAATTTCGGCTAAAAACTTGAGCGAGTTTGAAGCGATTTTTTTGCACTTCGCTAGCGTCAGATTTGCCAAGATTTGCAAGCTCTAGCAGGCTCGCAAACTCCTTTGGATGCGGCGTTACCACGACGTTTTTGCTATTTAAAAGCTCAAGCGTGCGCGGCTCGTAGCAAAGATCGGCGTCGATAACGAGCGCATCTTTTGTTTTTAGCTCGCTAAAAAGCTCGTCTTTTTGCGCCTCATCAAGCTCGCCAAGCCCCATGCCGACGGCTCCGACTCGCATTTTGGACGTTATGCTAGCACTTTGCATCAAAACTGGCTCAATGTTTAAATTTTCGCACACGACGCTAACGAGTCCCGCGCCGATCGTTAGCGCGGCAAGTCCCGCTATACGCGCCGCTCCGCTCTTTTCGCCGCTAACGACAAACACGTGTCCAAAGTCGCCTTTGTTAGCGTTTTGCTTTACGCGAAACGGCAAATTTAAGTCGCTCTTACTAAGCTTATAAAAGCTCGTCTGTGTCTCGTAAAGCTGGCGCGAAAGGCCTAAATTTGCGACTTTCACGCGCCCTACGAAATCCTTTGCGAAATCGCTATAAAGCGCGAGTTTTAGCGCGCCCATCGTCACGGTCGTATCAGCCTTAAAGACTGCGCCTTGCGACACGCCGTTTTTATCAAGTCCGCTTGGGATGTCGCAGGCGAGCTTATAGGCTGGCTTTGCGTTTAGCGTGTTTATCAAATTTATCGTCCGCTCGTCTAGCTCGCGGCTAAGTCCTGTTCCGAAAATCCCGTCGATGATGCAGTCAAATTCGCCGCCTTCCGTCAAATTTGAGATCAAATTTACGCCGCATTTTAGCGCCCTTGTTAGTTCTATTTTTGAGACTTCATTTTGTTTGTCGCTCGCTAAAAATGCAAAGCAATCAAATTTATCTTGCAAAAGCCGAAGAGCAGCAAGCACGTCTGCACCGTTGTTTCCGCTACCGACGACGCCTAAAATTTTACGTCGTTTTTTTGAGGATTTTTTAAACCTAGTTTGCACGGCGCTAGCTAATGCATTTGCGGCGTTTTGCATCAACACTTCGGTGTTAAGCCCAAACTCGCTCACGGCTCTAGCGTCAAGCTCCGCCGTATCCCAAAATAGCTTTTTCATGCGCCCTCCTGCTTCACTCGGTAGCTCAAAGCCTCTAAAATATGCGGTTTTTTGATGATGCGCGAACCCTCGATGTCGGCGATCGTGCGAGCGACTTTTAGGGTTTTGTTTATGGCACGGCGACTGAGCGAAAATCTCTGCGTCGCGTGATCTAGCGCTCTGTTCGCCTCATCGTCGCAAATGCAAAATTTAACGATCTCTTCGTCGCTAAGCTTGCCGTTTAGCTCGCTTTGGGCGCGCGAGATTTGCGTCTCAAACACGCGCAGCACGGTATCTTGCATAGATTCGCTCGTGACGTCGCTTTTATCATCGGCACTAACCTCGTCCATCTGTACGTGAAGGTCGATGCGGTCTAGCACGGGCGCGGAGATGCGCGATTTATAGCGTTTGATCTCAAGCTCCGAGCATTTGCACTCTAGATTTTTAGAGAGGAGATTGCCGCAAGGGCAAGGATTCATCGCGGCTACGAACATAAATTTGGTCTCGTACGTGATTTTTGAGTTTACGCGCGAGATGTTGATTTTATAGTCCTCCAGCGGCTCGCGCAGGCTCTCTAAAATTTGGGGCGCAAAGTGCGGAAGCTCATCGAAAAAGAGTATCCCGCCGTTAGCTAGCCCCACCTCGCCAATCCTAGCCGAGCTCGATCCGCCGCCAAAAATAGAGCTTCTCGTACTCGTATGATGAGGCGATCGAAAGGCGCGAAGGGCGGAAAATTCGCTCTCCTGCTGATTTAGCGAGCTATAAGCGCAGCTGAGCAAAATCTCATCCAGGCTTTGCGGCGGCAAAATGTAGCGCAGGCGCTTGGCGCTCATACTCTTGCCGCATCCGGGGCTGCCCTCAAAGATAATGTTGTGCATACCGCAAGCAGCCACCAGGCAGGCTCTTTTTGCTCTGTGCTGGCCTTTGACGTCGCTAAAATTTAGCTCGAAATTTTGATTTTTTACGAAGCTTTTTTCGCCGATTTTGATCAAATTCGAAAAAAGCGGATGAACGGCGCCGACCTTGCGCGAGGCGGCAAACTCTGGCTCAAGGAAAAATTTGATCGCCTCGGCCAAATTTGAAACGGCGTAAATTTCTAAATTCGGTATCGCGCCCGCTTTTTGCGCTATCTCTTGCGGGATCAGCACGCAAGAGCCCGGCGCTTTCGCGCTTAAAAAAAGCAAGATAGAAAAAAGGCTCGCAGTGCTTTTGACGCCGCCGTCAAGCCCCAGCTCGCCGAATACGAAAATAGGCTCAAAGTCGCGCTCTTTTTGCAAGGCGATTAAAAGCGCGATGGGTAGGTCGAAGTGGCTGCCCGATTTTGGCATATCGGACGGGGATAAATTTATGATGATTTTTTGCGCAGGAAAAGAAAAATTTAACGACAGAAGCGCTGATTTTACGCGTTCGGCGCTCTCTTTGATCGAAGCTCCCGCAAGCCCTACGATATTAAGTGCGGGCAAACCGCGGTTAAAACTGGACTCGACGTCCACAAGCCGCAATTCGTCGTTATAAGTGGCGCATTTTAGGGCTTTCATGCGTTTTTTTGCTTTTTATACTCTTTATCGAATTTTTTGCGTTTGTTGTAGCCGATTCGCTCGATAAAAAGGTGTCCGTCTAGGTGATCCATCTCGTGCTGGATCGCAACCGACAAAAGCCCGTCGGCCTCGAGCTCTCGGCGCTGTCCGAAGCGGTCTTGATACTCTAGCGTTATAAACTCGGCCCTTTTTACGTCCTCGTAGTATCCAGGTACACTCAGGCAGCCTTCTTGGTAGATTATCTCGCCCTCTTTGCGTAAAATTTTGGGATTTATGATTTCTAGCAGATCCTCTTTGCGCTGTTCTTTGCTCTCTTCGTCAACTAAATTTATGATCAAAATTCGCTTGGCCTCGCCTGTTTGGATAGCAGCTAGTCCGATGCCGTTTTTAGCGATCATGGTCTCATACATATCGTCTAAAAATTTATGCAAATTTTCATCAAAAGCTTTAACTTCAAGCGATTTGACGAAAAGTTTTTTGTTCGGATAGGTTAGGATTTCTAGTATCATTTTTCAGTCTTGTCCTCTAATACTAAAAAATGCTCGCCGTCTCTGCCGGTGTTTACAAGCGAATCAAGCGCCAAAGATAGCATCTCTTCGATAGTTTTTGTCATGTTTAGATCAAAAGTGACCACTTCCATGTCAAACTCGTATTTCTCTCCGTTTAGCATAAAAGAAGTGTCGTAAAACATATCGGTTATACGTTTGCAAGCCTTTTGCGCGCCGCTTATGTCGGTATGCTTCATTAGCATAGCAAAACATCCGCCGCCGTAATGCGACAAAATATCGCTACGCCTAGATGTGCGAAGCAGCATGCGAGAGATATTTTTTAAAACAGCCAATTTACCTTTAGAGCCAATACCTTCCAAAGCGCTGTCTTTTGGTTTTATTAGCATTACAGAAGATTTATAGTCGTATTTTTTAATATTTCCCAACTCGATACCGAGCGTTTTGAGGAAAAATTTTCTATTATATACGTCAAATTTTTCATCATATATAGACTGCTCTTCAACTAGTTTGAAAACTTTTCCGATCTCCTCATAGCTCGTTTTTATCACCTCAACGTGTTTATCCATTAGCGAATTTAGTCTATTTAGGTCTTCGTTAAAAGAGTTAAAGACGCTTTGGATCGTAATCAAATTTACGTTGGGGTCAAGGCTTTCTGAACGTTTTTTGATAATAGTTTTTAAAACTCCCAAATTTTTATATATGAGCGCGACAGCTTGCAACATGCTTTTTATTTGCATAAAGCTATTTTTTACTTCGCGCTCTATATTTATTTGTCTATCGTCTTCGAGTCTGCCGACCTCATCTTCGATCTTTATGATCTCGCCTACTTTTTTCTTAAACTCATCAGACTGCTTTTCAAGCATCTTTTCAAAAAAAACGGTGTAGTTTTTAGGTATTGACGGAATATTTTCCTCAGCCAGCTCCCTAATGATAGCCTCAGAAAAGCTGTAGATATTAAAACTACTATCTACAGCTTTTTCATCATCTTTTTTTACTACTTCGATCTCATTTTTTTTATTGTCCAACTTTATCAAAATCTACTCTTTACTTAAAGCTCTTCTCTAAAACTTTATCTATAAGCCCGTACTCTTTGGCTTCGGCAGAGCTCATAAAAAAGTCCCTGTCGGTATCTTTTTGGATTTTGGCTAGTTTTTGACCCGTATTTTTAGCCAGGATCGCATTTAAAATTTCTTTCATGCGCAAGATTTCCTTCGCCTGGATCTCTATATCCGTCGCTTGTCCGCGCGCGCCGCCTAAAGGCTGGTGGATCATAATACGCGAATTTGGGAGCGCATAACGCTTGCCCTGCGCGCCGCAGCTAAGCAAAAACGCGCCCATAGACGCCGCCTGACCTATACAGATCGTGCAAACGTCGGGCTTGATGTAGTTCATCGTATCGTAAATGCTAAATCCGCTCGTTATCACGCCGCCGGGGCTATTTATATATAGATATATGTCTTTGTCCGGATCTTCAGCCTCTAAAAACAGCATCTGAGCCACGATCGCAGACGCCATGCCGTCCTCGATCTCGCCGCTAAGCATTATTATGCGGTCTTTTAGCAGGCGCGAGTAGATGTCGTAGCTTCTCTCGCCCTTGCTCGTGCGCTCGATGACGTAGGGGATGTAGTAGCTCATTACTCCGCCTTTTTCTCTTTTTTATCGTTTTTCTCGCTCTTTAGCGCAAACATCTCGTTAAATAGCTTCTCCTCGATCATCGACATTTTGATCGCAGGTAAAATTCCTTGATTTTTATAATTTTCAAGGTGCTGTTTCGGATCTACACCCGAGCGGTACGCCTCAAAATACACCGCTTGGATCAGCTCTTGATCGCTTACTTTGATATCTCTGCGACGCGCTAGCTCGTCTATTATAAACGTTAGTTTCACGCTTTTTACCGCGTCGTCGCGGTATGTCTCGCGCTGTTTAGTTAGAGCGTCTTTATCCTCTCTAAATTTAGCCATCTGCTCAGGCGTAAAGCTGCTCCAAGCGCTGCGGAATTGCATATCCATCTCTTGCTCTACGATGTTTTTCGGCACGTCAAAGTTAAATTTGGCCACGATCGCGTCGGCAAATTTAGGCTTTAGCTCCTCGTTTACGTTTTTAGCGTGCTTCTCGGCTTTGATCTGCTCTTTTAGTCTCTCTTCAAACAGCTCGACGCTTACCTTTTCCTCGCCCGGCATGATGCGTTTTAGCGTCTCTTCGTCGATCTCTTCAGGCACTTTTTTGCCTTGGATTTCGTGTAGTTTTACTTTAAACGTCGCGTCTTTGCCCGCAAGGTGCGCAGCGCCGTATTCGGCCGGAAATTTGACCTTCACGTCGCGCTCTTCACCGACTTTTAGCCCGATCATACCGTCCTCAAAGCCAGGTATAAACTGACCAGAGCCGATTTCTAGTAGGTAGTTTTCGGCTTTGCCGCCCTCAAACGCAGCGCCGTCTACAAAGCCCTCGAAGTCAAATTTAGCAAAATCGCCCTTTTCAAGCGCCTCTTTTTCCACTTTTTCTAGCGGAGCCATCATTTTTAAAATTTCATTTTTTCTCTCGTCGATCTCTTTTTTAGTTACGCGCGGAGTGCTGACGCTCTCTATCAGCTCCTCGTAGCCGTCGATGTTTATGACGGGTTTAAACGAGATTTCGATCTCTGCGTCTATCTCGTTCTCACCTCTATCAAATTTAGTCACGATCGGCTCGCCGATAACATCTTCAAATTTTCTATTTAGCTCTTTTAGGCCAGCGTCGATCACGTCTTTTAGCGCGTCTTGCTCGGCATCGGCGGTTAGTTCTTTTTCGTAACGTTTTAGAACTACGTTCACGGGCACTTTGCCCGCTCTAAATCCGTCTATTTTCATATTTTTCGCAGCTTTTTTAGCAGCGTTTTCGAGTTTGGATTTTACGTCCGCGCTCGGTATTTTCGCACTTAGCGAAGCGTTTACGGCGTCGATCGCCTTAGTTTTGATTTGCATTAAATTCCTTTAAAAAATAAAAATTTTCTAGAGTGTAGCAAAATTTTCCTTATTCATAGTATAAATTTAAGCGCGCGAAAGGCGAATTTAAGTAAAATCATTTATCAAATTTAAATAGCGAAATTAATTAGGAACGCAAATGCAAGAAAATTTAAAAAATGAGAATTTAAAAAAAGAAAAGTTTGAAAGCTGCGTCGAGCAGATGCTAAATTTAGTCGGCGAAGACCCAAACAGAGAAGGACTGGTTAAAACTCCCGAGCGCGTTTTTAAAGCTTATGAGTTTTTAACGAGCGGCTACTCGCAAGACCCCAAAGTCGTACTAAACGACGCGCTATTTGATAGCTCAAATAACGAAATGGTGCTCGTGCGCGATATCGAATTTTACAGCCTTTGCGAGCATCATTTGTTGCCGTTTTTCGGGCGCGTGCACGTGGCCTACATCCCAAATCACAAGGTCGTGGGCCTTAGCAAAATCCCGCGCATGGTAAATATCTTTGCTCGCCGCTTGCAGATCCAAGAACAGCTCACCGAGCAAATCGCCGAAGCCGTACAAGAGGTCATCAAACCAAAAGGCGTGGGCGTCGTCATCGAGGCGCGCCATATGTGCGTGGAGATGCGAGGCGTGGGTAAGATCAACTCGACCACGACAACGTCGGCGCTGCGAGGCTGCTTTTTAAAGAGCAGCGAGACTAGACGCGAGTTTTTCTCCCTTATAAATTCGCACAAAGAAGTGAGATTTTAGTGGGTTTAGATAGCTTAAAATCAAAACTGGGCGCAAATTTATCTCTCTCTAGCGTCTTTGGCGTGATAGAGCGAATTTCTGCTACGACGATAGAGATTTCAGGTCTTCGCCCCAGCATCGGCGACATCGTGCAAATTTGCGCTAAAGACAAGAGTAAAAGCGGGCTAGCGATGGTGACCGAGGTACGGCAAAATACCGCGCTCATCTCGCCCTTTGGCTTTGTAGAAGGCTACAAGATCGGCGACTTCGTCTATCAAAGCGACCAAGGTATGAAAATCCCCGTCGGAGACGCTCTTTTGGGGCGCGTAGTTGATCCTTTTATGAATCCAAAAGACGGCAAAGGCGCGATCGCCGCCACCGAGTACGCTCCGATAATGCGCACTCCGATCGATGCAATGAAGCGCGGGCTAATAGATGAAATTTTTAGCGTCGGGGTTAAAAGCATCGACGGACTGCTAACCTGCGGCAAAGGCCAAAAACTTGGCATTTTTGCAGGTTCTGGCGTAGGTAAAAGTACGCTCATGGGCATGATCGTAAAAAACTCGCAAGCACCGATCAAGGTTGTCGCCCTCATCGGCGAGCGCGGCCGCGAGGTGCCGGAGTTTATAGAGAAAAATTTACGCGGCGACCTAAGCGGCACCGTAGTCATCGTAGCCACCAGCGACGATAGCCCGCTGATGCGAAAATACGGCGCGTTTTGCGCGATGAGCGTGGCTGAATACTTCAAAAATCAAGGCAAAGACGTACTTTTCATCATGGATAGCGTGACCAGGTTTGCCATGGCGCAGCGAGAGATCGGGCTGGCGCTGGGCGAGCCGCCGACGTCTAAGGGCTACCCGCCGTCCGTACTCACCCTACTGCCTCAGCTGATGGAGCGTGCGGGCAAAGAGGAGGGCAAGGGCAGCATAACGGCCTTTTTCACGGTACTAGTTGATGGCGACGATATGAGCGATCCGATAGCCGACCAGAGCCGCTCGATCCTAGACGGCCATATCGTGCTTAGCCGCGAGATGACGGACTTTGGCATCTATCCGCCTATAAACATCCTAAACTCCGCCTCGCGCGTGATGAGCGACATCGCAACCAAAGAACACAGGGCAAACGCCGCCAAGCTAAAGCGCCTCTACTCGCTTCTTAAAGAAAACGAAGTCCTGCTACGTATCGGCGCATATCAAAAAGGCAGCGACAAAGAGCTAGACCTTGCTATCTCGAAAAAAGAATTTATAGATAATTTCCTAAAACAAGACGCCGAAGAAGGATTTAGCTTCGAGCAGACGCAAGAGCTACTGGGCGGGATAAATTAGTCAAATTTAGGCTTTGCAGGTAAATTTGAGTACGTTTTATCCTCCGGTTCTTAAATTTGACGGGTTAAATTTAAGGGTATATAAGAGTAAATTTGAGCAGAAACTACGACGAAAATCCGCTAGTTTTACAGGGCGATTTTTACCGCATCGCGCTTGGCTGCGCGTTCTTATTTAGCATCAATCTTCTTATGACGTTTTTTATATTTTTTAGCGGCATGGTAGATTGGCAAAGCGGCTCATTTTGGGAGGTTTTAGGGCAGAGGCGATGCGAGACGGCAGATTTGTTTCGGTGTTTATAGGTGTTATTTTTGGAAATATTTTAGCCGCCGCCGACCTAATCAAAAAACTAAAAAATCCCTCGCTCGTTTACCTTTACGAGGATAAAATTTTCCAAACCAAAAAGGGAGTAACGATAAATTTGACGGATGTCCGCGAAATGCGAAAATCGCCCTATCAAATTTTAGGAGCGATACCTAAAAATCGGCTTTCCGCGATAGTAATCCCGTTTATGTTCGTCTTGGCCGCATTTATTTTTTATGCGCTAATTTTTTCGCCAAATGCGTGCTCAGAGCCTTTGACAAAGACGTAAATTTAAGCTACTTTTGCAACCTTGCCCTTGTTTAGCGAGACGAACGTTATAAATATTTATTTCATCTCAAAATCAGACTGCGGTGCGGTGCGTGAGTATTTTAGGGCGAAACTGAGCGCCGATATCGCGGACGCACCCTGGACGATCAAATTTTACGACCCCAGAAACATTCAGCAGTCTCAAATTTGACGCTCGCTCTCGTCTTTATCTCGCGTCAAATTTAACTGAGCAAAGATACAAATTTATCCCGAGTCGGTGCAAAATTTGGATTATTTTCGCCAAATTTTCACTCAAGATGCGAAAATTTTAATTTTTAAATTTTCTAAAACCTTAAGAAATCAAACTAAGTTTAGGATATATTTTATCTTTTTATATCAAATTTGACCGAAAGACCGACGTTTTGCTCATTTGATAAGGAATTTCAATATATAAACTCTATCAAAAAACGGCTAAATTTGAAAAAATTAAGCTAAAATTTTAATCAAAAATTTATAAAATTTGTTATATTATCGTCGCAAAAATAAAAGGGATAAAATATATCCTAATTGATAAAGGTCAAGCGTGAGAGTATATCTAGACAACAATGCCACGACAATGGTCGATCCCGAAGCTTTCGAGCTTATGAAGCCGTTTTTTTGCGAGAAATACGGCAACCCAAACTCGCTTCATAGATTTGGCTCCGAGACGCACCCGGCGCTTCGCCGCGCGATGGATCAGCTCTATGCCGGCATAAACGCAAGCGATAACGACGACATCGTGGTCACGGGCTGCGCCACCGAGAGCAACAACTGGGTGGCTAAGGGCGTATTTTTCGATCATATATTAAATAAAGACAGAGATCACGTCATCATTAGCGCCGTCGAGCATCCGGCGATCTCGGCGACTTTCGAGTTTCTCAAAAAGTACGGCGTGCGCGTGAGCTACGTACCCGTAAACGAAAACGGCCTGCTCGATCCAAACGACCTAAGAAGGCTCATCGACGATAAAACCGCGCTCGTTAGCATCATGTGGGCAAATAACGAAACGGGCACGATTTTCCCGATCAAAGAGTGTGCGGCAATCGCTCACGAGCACGGCGCGCTGTTTCACACCGACGCGACGCAAACCGTCGGCAAGATCAAAATAAACGTGCGCGAGATGGGCATGGACTTTATGAGCTTTTCGGCGCATAAATTTCACGGACCAAAGGGCGTAGGCGGCCTGTATATCAAGGACTCGCAAAAGCTAACGAGCTTGCTCCACGGCGGCGAACACATGGGTGGCAGACGTAGCGGAACGCTCGATGTCGCAGGCATCGTCGGCATGGCGCAAGCGCTGGAAAACAGCAATAAACTAATCGAGTTTGAAAACCTGCACGTTAGACGCCTGCGCGACAAGCTCGAGGACGCGCTGCTACAGCTACCCGACGTCTCGGTCGTGGGAGAGCGCGCTCACAGGCTACCAAACACCATCCTAGCCGCTATAAAAGGCGTCGAGGGTGAGGCGATGCTGTGGGATCTAAATCAAGCAGGCATCGCGGCGTCTACGGGCTCGGCGTGTGCGTCCGAGACGCTAGAGAGCAACCCGATAATGGAAGCCATCGGCGCTAGCAGCGATCTGGCGCATACGGCGCTGAGGCTGTCGCTGTCGAGGTTTAATACCGAAGAAGAGATCGACTACGCGATAGAACATATCAAAAAGGCGGTGGTGAGGTTGCGAGCTATTTCAAGCACGTACGCTTACAACCCTAACGGCAAGTAACGGCTTGTCTTTTGAGCGCTTTTTGCGGAGCTTGCTAAAATTTAGCTCGGCGGACTACTTGTCCAGCCTACGCTAAATTTTACCTGCGCAACCCCAAAAATCATCTCAAAATACTTTGCCTTAACAATTTAAATTTCATAAATTTGGTTCAAATTTGGGTTTTTAAAAGTCCAAATTTGAGTTAAATTTAAAGGAAGCGGGCGGCAGTATCGCGAGATGGATTTGAATGGTGTGAAGCAAAAATGAGCAAGGCTAACCAAATAGGTTGCCGCAGCGATATTTTTGCAAGCTCATTCAAAGACGCTCGCGAGACAACGCCTCCAAAAAGGAAATAAAATGGCAAAAAATAACCTAATCGGCGGTTCAATTTGGGACGAATACTCCCAAAACGTCCAAGACCGCATGAACAATCCCAAATTTATGGGCGAGATCACCGAGGACGAGGCCAAAGCAAAAGGCGGTAAGCTTATCGTAGCGGACTTTGGCGCCGAAAGCTGCGGCGACGCGGTGAGGCTGTACTGGCTCGTGGATGAAAAAACCGACCGCATCATGGACGCTAAATTTAAGAGCTTTGGCTGCGGCACGGCAGTGGCTAGCTCAGATACGATGGCCGAGCTTTGCATCGGCAAGACCGTGGACGAAGCGGTCAAAATCACAAACATCGACGTGGAAAAAGCCATGCGCGACACACCAGACGTCCCAGCTGTCCCGCCGCAAAAGATGCACTGTTCGGTCATGGCCTACGACGTTATCAAGGCCGCAGCGGCGCAGTACAAGGGCGTAGATCCTGAGCATTTCGAGGACGAGATCATCGTGTGCGAGTGCGCGCGCGTGAGCCTAGGCACGATCAAAGAGGTCATCCGCCTAAACGACCTACACACGGTCGAGGAGATCACGCAATACACCAAAGCAGGCGCCTTTTGCAAATCCTGCGTGCGCCCGGGCGGACACGAAAAGCGCGAGTATTATCTCGTGGACATCCTCGCAGACACTAGAGCCGAGATGGAGCAGGAGAAAAAGCAAGCCGTTATCGACGCGCAGGTTTCGGGCAAATTTGACGACGTGAGCTTTGAGAGCATGACCGTCGTTGGCCAGCTAAAGGCCATCGAGAGCGTCATAGATAGGGATATCCGCCCGATGCTGATGATGGACGGCGGCGACATGGAGATCCTCGATCTACAAAAGGACGCCGAAGGTAAATTTGACGTCTATATCCGCTACATGGGTGCTTGCAGCGGCTGCGCGAGCGGTGCGACTGGCACGCTATACGCGATCGAAAACGTGCTTCAAGAAAACCTCAGCCCAAATATCCGCGTTTTACCTATCTGATTTGCTTTAGACGGCAAATTTGACGCGGATTAGAGCTCAAATTTGATTAAATTCGGGCGGTTGGTTTATCCGCCCTGCTCTATTTTGTAAATTTATGCGACCTATAAAATGGTTTTGGCGTTACAGAATCACAAAATCCACCTTATGAAACAAACAAATTTAGCTGCTATAGCTTTGCGTAAATTTGAGTACAGAATTTGACTACTAAAATTTACTCTCTTAGCTCCGCGTAAACACTCTGGTTGCGATAGATACAAGCCGCAATCACTATAATTAGTATCGGAGTTAGCAACAAAAATGCACCAAAAGCTCCTATTGCTCCATCGTTATGCTGGCTTTTGCCAGACAAAGTGACAGGAAGATAAAAAATCAAAGCAAAAGTAGCAAAATTCTCTACCGCAAAAATCGTGTTGCTTTTTTCAGGATTTTTAATAAAAAGATTGCTGTATTTGCGTTTTAAAATTAAAAACAATAGCGTGCAAACAATGGCAGATAATACGACTAGATACAAATTATCCATGCCTAGATAGTTCAAGGTTAAGCAATAAGCCAATGCCGTAAAAGTCGGAAAATTAAATCTAACCAAACGATGAAGCTGATATCTACGCTTTAAATTTTCAGGGATTTGTACTAAGGCTTTACCGTATTCCAGCGCTTCAGCCTCCTTGTTGCTTTGAACTAGCTCGTCTTGGCGGCTTGCATTGTCAATTTTAGACTCAAATTTAGCCGCTTTGGCGATTTTATCTTTTTGAGTTTGCATTGTCGCCTCCTTTTTTGTTATTTTATCCTAAATTCACCTTTTTGCCCGTCAAATTCTACCCTCACCCCGCCTACCCCTATTCCCAATTTGCGAAATTAAATTTTTCTACTTCATTTATCAAAATACCTAAAATTCCGATAATCGTTAATGTATGCGTTTTTAGTAATAAAGTTAGATTTTTGCATATTTGTTTTTTAAGTTTTATAAAAGTTTAAGTTGTTAATATTCGCTCAGATTTTAATACGAAATCAAATTTAATTACAAAGGAAAACGCAATGTTTAGCGCAAGAAATCAACTGTCAGCACAGATCACAGAGGTAAGAGAGGGAGCGGTAAACTCTCTAGTAGTAGCAAAGTTACAAGGCGGAGAGACAGTAAAAGCAACCGTAACAGTAGATAGCCAAAAGGCTCTAGATCTAGTAGCCGGTAAAAAGGTGGTTTATCTATTTAAAGCTTCTTCTATCATAGTAGCTAAAGGCGAGAACGGTCTAAAGCTAAGCGCTACTAACCAACTAAAAGGTAAGGTAGTAAAAGTAGTAGAGGGTGCGGTAAACGCTGAAGTAGATATCGAGATAGCCGGCAGCGATAAGCTAAGCGCTATCATCACTAACGAGTCTGCTAAAAACTTAGCTCTAAAAGCAGGCGATGAAGTAACTGCTATCATTAAAGCTAGCCACATCATCATAGGTGCTTAATTCTTTATAAATAGCGAGCGGTTTATGGCCGCTCGCTGAATTTTAAATTTGATTCAAATTTATATCGCTTAACCCAAAATACTAAATTTATACGCTCAAATTTAACCCCTGTTTTGTCTGATTTAGCGCTTATTTGCTCTTTATTTTTTTCTTAAATTTTTTATATATAATGCGCCTAATCATTATCAATATTAAGGAGAAAATTTTGAACGCTCAATGCAAATTTATAGGCTTATCCATCTGCCTTGCTTGCTTGCTCTACGCAGTCGATGCAAACCTCGGCGAGGTGACCGCATACGGTAAAGCCGATCTATCGACGACCGAGGGTACGGGCTCGTATACGACGCAAAACATGAACACTGCGACGGGTCTTGATTTAACTATCCGCGAAACGCCACAGACCGTCACCATTATCCCCGATCAGCTCGTTAAAGATCTAAATTTAAACGACGTAGATAAGGCGCTAAGCTATGCGCCGGGCATTACGACTACGAGCAGGTTTGGCATGAATCTACCGATGTCTAGAGGCTTTAACATCGATAACATCCAAGAAGACGGCATGCAGTCCACCACCGCGCTTGCTGCGCAGGGGCTCTACGGCCAGTCCAAAGAGCATACCGACATGGCGTTTTATGACCGCGTGGAGGTACTTCGCGGCGTGGCGGGTCTGACGCAGAGTAACGGCGAGCCCGGCGGCACGATAAATTTAGCTAGAAAGCGTCCGCAAAAGACGTTCGGAGCAAATTTATCCCTAGGTATAGGCAGCTGGGATACATACCGTAGCGTAGCAGACGTGACGGGCGGGCTAAACTCCGACGGCTCCGTCCGAGGCAGAGTAATCGGCACTCTGGGCAAGGATGGGTCGTTTAGGGATATGAAAGGCAACAAAAGAGGCGCAGTCTCTGCGATGATAGAAACCGATATAGGCGACTCCACGAACGCGCTTGCCGGGATAATCTACCAAAAAAGTAGAGGCGTCTACGATCCGTTCGGTGTACCGGTTGTAGGCAAGAACGGCGAGGAGTTAAATTTAAACCGCAAAACGACCTTTATATCAGACTGGAGTCGCGCGATCTACGAAAAATATAACCTATTTTTAGATCTTGAGCACTATTTTAACGACAGCATCAAGGCCTATGCCAAATTTAACTATACCGATAGCAAGAGCACTCTCAAATTCGGCGGCTGGCACGGAGTAAATCGCGATCCGATTACCAGATATATCGGCTACGACAGATACGACAACGCGAGTAAAGAATTTAGCTTTAAAACCGGTATCGACGCAAACTATGATTTATTTGGTCAAAATCACGACTTTTTCACCAGCATTACGATGTCGCGCGAGACCTTCACGCAGCACGACAGAGATGTGTTTACGGGCGCGGCAAATCTCACCTATAATACCTTCAACAAAGGCCTCATAAATAACGAACCAAACTGGGGAGATATGACGGCTCTTTGCACGCTGGGTACCAACTGCTACAATCTACACTATAACACTAAAATTTACCAACAAATGTTTACGATCGGCACTAGGTATAACTTTAGCGACGACTGGCATTTACTCCTTGGCGCTAGATACTCGTGGTTAAAGAGAAATAGCGCTACCGATAACTACCGCCGAGGCACGCATACGGTCGCGCAAGAGGTCAAAAAGCACAAACTAACGCCGTATATCGGCCTTACGTGGGATTTTGCCAGAGATCACTCGCTGTACGCCAGCTACACCGAGATATATAAGCCACAAACTGCTACCGATAGAAACGACGAGATACTGAAGCCTATCGTGGGCTACAACGCCGAGATCGGTCTAAAGTCCGAGTTTTTTGACGGTGCGCTAAACACGACCGTGGCGCTGTTTCAGATCGAACAAGAAAATCGCGCGATACAAGACTACGAGTACTACGTCGCCACGAATAAAAACAGAAGCGTAGCCGAGGGTAAAGTACGAAGCCGCGGCCTTGATATCGAAGCAAACGGCGCGATCACCGATAGATGGAAAATTTTCGGCGGATATACGTATAATAAAAGCGAATACATGAAAGACGAAACGCACAATCCTACAAGTGTCGACTACCGCAAAGGCGCAAATGCTAAGCCTTGGATACCAAAACATATTGTCAAGGTCTGCACAAGCTACGAGCTGCCTCTAGTCGCGCAGCAAAAGCTAGTCTTTGGCACGGGCGTACGCTATCAGACCAAGACCAACAACATGTACTCAAGATACAATATCACGACCGGCGCGTATTATCCGGCTAACGACATCCCGGACCAAAAGGCCTACGCGCTATGGGATGCGAATATCGCGTATTATTACGACAAGCACTTTAACGTAAATTTATCCGTCAAAAACATAACCGACGAGAAGTATTTTATCAATCAAAATAACCGCGTGGCCGGACAAAATAACTTCTACGGCGAGCCTAGGAACTTTATGGTGACGTTTAATTACGCATACTAATCAGGCTATTGCGCACCTGCTTTTCGGACTTAGCTAGGCTCGTAAAATTTATAAATACGAGCCTCTAGCGTAAATTTGTCTTACTTATTTACGGAGCTAAATTTGCTCAAATTTAACCTTTCTCGGCTTGCGGAACACGAATTTACTCGTCCGTAAAGCGCGATTAAATTTGCGGTAAAATTTGGAAGATAAATTTCTGCGCAAAAGTCATAATGCGCCGTCAAGCAAGGCAGACGAACATAAAATTAAAAAAAGGCTAAATTTGCAAATTTTAAAGAAGTTTTTTATCATCGCGGGCTGGTTTTGGACGGGCAAGCGCTCGCTGGGGGCGTGGGTGATGCTGGCCGTGACACTGGGAGCTAGCCTAGCCATCGTCAAGGTCGCGACGCTAATGAACGCTTGGGACAAAAAATTTTACGACGCGATCGAAAAATTTGAAAAAGATCTCATGCTCTCGCTTGTGGGTGAATTTCTCGTCTACACCGCCGTTATCGTGCTTTTTATCGTGATCGGAAACTGGTTTAAAAAGCTACTCGTGATCTCGTGGCGCGAGAGCCTAAGCGAAGAGATGGAAGATCTGTGGCTAAAAAACGCAAATTTCTATCGTCTATCCTCAGCCGCGGGCTTTGATAATCCGGATCAGCGTATCACAGAGGACAGCCTCCTGCTCGCCGATAAAAGCGTAAATCTCGTAAAATCCCTAGTTTATAACCTCTCCAAGCTTTTTGCTTTCACGTTTATCCTCTGGGAGGCGTCAAAGGTCTTGCATTTTAGCGCGTTTGGACGCGAGTTTGCGCTGGAGGGTTTTTTGGTCTACGTCGCGCTCGTCTATACGATCATTAGCTCGTTAATCACCCACCTAATCGGCCATAGCCTAAAGCGCCTAAACTACGAAAAACAGCAGGTCGAGGCCGACTACCGCGCAAATCTGCTAATCACTCGCGAAAACGCCGAAGCCGTCGCGCTGATGAATGGCGCAGGCGCTGAAAAATCGCGCTTTCGAGCGAGCTTTAACGAGGTAGTGCGCAACTGGCGCGTCATAATGAACACCGAGTTTCGCCTAGAGTGCTTTTCGGCTAGCTACTTAAAAATCACAAATCTAATCCCGATTTTTGCCTGTTTGCCACTTTATTTCGCGCGGGCGATGAGCTTTGGCGATATGATGCGGGCGCGCTCGGCGTTTTATAGCGTGCAGGACGGCTTTGCGTGGTTTATGGATTATTATAAACAAATCATGGAGTGGGCGGCAAGCGTGGAGCGCATATATAAATTCGTTGAGATCGCGCAGGCGGCAGACTCTAAGGTCAAATATGACGCTAGATTTAGCGGACAAAACAGCAACCTTGACGGAGTGAACGAATTCGCCCGGGTAACGGCGGCAAATTTGACACAGGATAAACTTAAAAGCGTTAAATTTGACGAGAGCTGCAAACAAAACGAGTTAAAATGCTCAAATTTGCAAATTTTTACCCCAAGCGGCGAAAGGCTGGTCTGCGGGCTAAATTTAAACGTAAAAAGCGGCGAATGGACGCTACTGCGCGGAGCTAGCGGGACTGGTAAAAGCAGCGTGTTTAGGTATATCGCGGGCATCTGGGATCACGGCTCGGGCGAGGTTTGCGCGCCGCGCGGAACGATGAGCGTACCGCAAAAGCCGTTTTTAGCGCGCATGAGTCTAAGGCAGCTTATCGCGTATCCTGGCGACTTGCAAAGCGCAGACACCGATTTTGAGGGGATCTTACGACGAGTGCGGCTAGAGAAATTTATCCCCGAGCTGGACGAAATCAAAGACTGGGGCAAGATTTTAAGCGGAGGCGAGGCGCAAAGGCTTGCATTTGCGAGGGTTTATTTCGCGCAGCCTGCGTTTTTATTGCTTGATGAGGCGACATCGGCACTTGATAGCGCGCTGGCAAAAGAGCTCCTTGCTAATCTCAAGCGCGACTTTCCGCGCCTTGGCGTACTCATGATTACGCACCAAGAGGAGCTTAAATTTATTTTTGATAAGGTTATTGATATCGGTTCTGTCAAGCAAATACAACCATCTACAGTTCAAATGAAGCAAGCTTGACTTTACAAAAAAAACGATAAAATTTTATACAAATTTATTAACAGGAGAAAAAATGAAAAAGATTTTATTTTTATTGGTTTTGGGTGCATTCATCCTGATCGGTTGCGGAAGCGACAAGGCAAAAACACCTGAGGAATTAGGTGAAAAAGTCGTAAAAACTATCAAAAATAACCCAGTCGATATGGCGTTTTTAGTTAAAACCGATAGCAAAGACGAGCAAGATAAAATAGCCAAAAAAATAGAAAAAGAGCTAGAAAATAATAAATCAGATAAGATACTTGATGCCTCTGTTTATAAAATAAACATGATAGACCATAAGCATGCCGAGCTTGTAATTGAAATAAAATTTGCAAGCGGAGAGAGAGCTCGTAAATTTGCGATTGAAAAATTCGACGAGATTTGGTATTTAAAAAATCCACTTTAAAAAATTAATTTGGGAGCCAAATTGCTCCCAAAAATTATTTTAAAGCAACCTTTGCTTTTTAAGTCGTGCGATAAAGCGTGAATAGCTAATGTTGTTTAGGCAGTATGCAACATTTATAGGCACTATCTGCAAGTGCGGCGGAAGTCGCTTTTATTGCGACGAGTTGACGTCGGCTGAGCTTGCTAGGATTGCGCCAAAATATAGCCCAAATAATCCCGCCAAGAAGCAAAACGTTAAAAGTTATGATTAAAATTGCGGTTATTTTTAAAATTTGAGCCCTTTCAAAAATATAAATTTAGCCTCCGTCTCGCTCGCGCCGAGCTCACGCTGCTTTTATGCCGCCGTTAAATTTAGCGCCTTTAAATTTGAGTTCACCGCAAAATCTCTTACCAAATTTCGCCTCGACTATGAGAACTAGCACGAAAAATATCTTTTCGTCGTTTAAAAAAGCGATTTGGCGAAGGGTTTGATCAGCACCGTTAAATTTGACGCCGTTTTCGCGCAAAGTGCGGCAAAACTTGGCCTCGTCAAAACCTAGCTTTTGCGAGATCTCAGCGATCGTGTATGGCTCGAGCGATGCGATGATGCGGTCCATGTTGCACATGCTCGGGTTTTTACGGCGAGTGACGACGTCGATGAATTCGTTTGCGAGCTTAATGAGCTTTTTCTTGCGATTTATCACGTGCAAAACGGCTACGATCGCGACTAAAGAGCCCGCAAATTTATGCGCGCTCATCCAAAATTCGCCGTACTCTCCGAGCGCGAAATTTGCCCCCGAAAACGCGAGCAAACAAAGTCCTAAAATCAGCATGCAAACCAGGCAAAATTTATAAACGATCTCAAATTTGAGCATAAAATCTCCTAAAATATATTTTTGAAATTATACATTTTTTAATATAAGGCATATTTTAAGGACAAATTTAGTCCTTTTATTGATATACATCATTTTTGCGCAAATTTATTTTGGATAAACTTTGTCCGAATTTTTCAAAAGGAGACAAAGTATGCGTGAATACAAGAAGTATTGGTGGGCGCTGGTAGCAGTCGTTACTATCGCCTTCGGGATACTGGGTTACTACGGCGTAGAAGTTTACCGCGAAGCGCCGCCGGTGGTGAGTTTTGCCGATAAAAACGGCAAAATCATAATCGAGCAAGAGCAAATTTACAAAGGCCAGGAAGCCTGGCAAAGCATCGGCGGTATGCAGGTGGGCTCGGTGTGGGGACACGGAGCGTATCAGGCGCCCGACTGGACGGCTGATTGGCTACATAAAGAGCTAGTCGCGTTTATGGATATCAAGGCCGCTCAGCTTTACGGAGCTAAATTTGACGCTCTAAGCGCCGAACAGCAAGCCAACATCAAGGCCCTAACAAAGAGCGAATACCGCACGAATACGCTAAAAAATGGCGTTATAACGATCAGCGACGAGAGGATCGCCGCGGCAAAGGTAGTGCGTGACGAGTATAGCGGGCTTTTCGGTAACGATCCGAAATACCAAAAGCTACGCGAAAACTACGCGATGAAAAACAACACGTTAGCCAAAGAGGAAAACCGCGAGCAGCTAAATGATTTCTTCTTCTGGGCGACCTGGGCTACGGCGACAAATCGCCCAAATAGCGAGGCTACATACACAAACAACTGGCCGCACGAGCCGCTAATCGATAACGTGCCGACGCAAGAAAACGTATTTTGGACGATTATTAGCGTTACGATTTTGGTTGCGGGCGTTGGTCTTTTAGTTTGGTTTTCAAATTTCTACGGAGAAAAAGATCACGAAAGGCTCGCTCCTATCGACGCCGATCCGCTCTCAAGGCTAAATTTGACTCCGTCTCAAAAGGCGCTTGGCAAATACCTTTTCGTAGCGCTCGCGCTTTTTGTTTTCCAGATCATGATAGGCGGCTTTGTAGCGCACTACACGGTCGAGGGGCAGGAGTTTTACGGTATAAATTTATCCGAGCACATCCCTTACTCTTTGGCGCGCACATGGCACATACAGGCGAGCATTTTTTGGATCGCGACGGGCTTTTTGGCGGCGGGGCTTTTCCTAGCGCCTATCATCAACGGCGGCAAGGATCCTAAATTTCAAAAACTAGGCGTGGATCTGCTATTTTACGCGCTACTTTTCCTAGTCGTGGGTAGCTTTGTGGGCGAATACATGGCGATAGCGGGCAAGATGGATACTAGCCTGAGCTTTTGGCTGGGACACCAAGGATACGAGTATATCGAGCTTGGCAGGGTTTGGCAGCTTATTTTGTTTGTCGGTCTTGTTATCTGGATGGCGCTCGTGCTTCGCGGATTTGTCGGCGGATTTAAGGCTGAGGGCGATAAAAACCTGCTAGCTATCTTTACGGCTTCTGCTATCGCGGTGGGACTTTTCTACGGCGCGGGGCTATTTTACGGACAAAGAAGCCCGCTACCGGTGATGGAGTACTGGCGCTGGTGGGTCGTTCACCTTTGGGTCGAGGGCTTTTTCGAGGTGTTTGCGACCGCTTCGCTTGCGTTCGTGTTCGCATCTTTGGGTCTAGTAGGTAAAAAATTCGCGACCTATTCGACCTTGGCAAGTGCTAGCTTGTTTCTTATCGGCGGTATCCCAGGCACTTTCCACCACCTTTATTTTGCCGGAACGACCACTCCGATAATGGCCGTGGGCGCTAGCTTTTCCGCGCTTGAGGTCGTGCCTTTGGTGCTTCTTGGAGCCGAGGCCTTTCATCAGTATTCGCTTCAGTTTGCGCAGAGCTGGGCGAAAAACCTCAAGTGGCCGCTTTACTGCTTTATCGCGGTGGCGTTTTGGAATATGCTGGGCGCGGGCGTGTTTGGTTTCCTTATCAACCCGCCGCTATTTTTGTTCTACATCCAGGGCTTAAATACCACTTCGGTGCACGGACACGCAGCGCTGTTTGGCGTTTACGGCTTTTTGGCGCTAGGTTTTGTTTGGCTCGTGGCGCTTTACCTTTTCAAAGGGCAAGAATTTAACGACAAGCTGATGAAAGTGGGCTTTTGGTCGCTAAATGCGGGACTAATGCTGATGATCGTGGCGTCGCTGCTTCCGATCGGTCTTTATCAAGCCGTCGCCGCGATAGACGTAGGCATGTGGTACGCTAGAAGCGCGGAGTTCTTGCAAATGGATCACTTGCAAAATTTACGCTGGCTAAGGATGATCGGCGATACGATCTTTATCATCGGCGGCGTTTGCTTCTTTATCCAGATTCTTAAATTTATCGCGGGAAGCTGCGGCTGCAAGGCCAAAGCCTAACCGCCTAAGCCCCTGTTTTAGGGGCTTAGCTTATTATAAACTTCTATCTTGTACAATTCGCCCCAAAGGACGAAAATGCAAAAATTTAAAAAATATCTCCGAATTTTCATCATTAGCTTTCTGTTTGCCCTGCACGCCTTAGCGTTTGCGGCTATAAACTACGCTTTTCCGCACTACGACGAGGCGATCGTCACCGGCGGCGAGGTCAAGCGCATGGACAAAGACGGCTTTATCGATGCGCAAAACCCAGCCGACGGCCCGACGCGCGACGTGTACTTTATCTACACGCGGGAGCTAAACGGCACAAAGGTGATGCCGTATCGAAACGAGGACACGGGCTGGGGGCTGCCGCTTTATTTTAAATTTAACTCCGCCGACGTCCAAGCCGCGGCGCAAAGTCTAGTGGGCGAAGGCAGGGCGCAGATCAAATACTACGGCTGGCGTATCGCGATGTTTGATATGTTTAGAAACGCCGTTTCGGTTAAAAAGCTAAAAGATGGCGAAACGCGCGCAAATCCTATTTTTAGCTATATATTTTACGCTTTGACTGCGGTTTCGTTTGTAGTTTGCGCCGCTTTTGTTAGAAGGAAATTTAAAGACGAGCCAAGCTCAAATTTATAATCCAAGCTAAATTTGAGCGACTTTTCGTCGCCTCTCTCAAATTTGACTCGGCGAGTACGGCAAATTTGACGTAAAATTTGCGTCTAAACCATGTGCGTGAGCGAGCTATACTTTTATTTGCGAGCTATTTGCACTCTGATAAATAGAAATTTTAAATCAGGCTTGTTTTTTGGCGGTTTGGATGCAGGATTAGTCAAATTTGAGCAGACAAATTTGACTAAGACGAGCTAAATTTAACGGTGCAAAGCTCTGTGCGTTTTACTCCTCGATATTGCTCGGCGAGGTCGGCTTGCCTAGCAAAAATCCCTGTGCGTACTTTATGCCGAATTTTTTTATTTCGGCGAGGATCTCTTCCGAGCTCACAAACTCAGCCACGACGTTATAGCCTTGTCTTCCGGCAAAGTCGATGATAGTTTGCAGCAGATACCTAGCGTTTTTGTCGTACGGCAGCTTTTTGATGATCGAGCCGTCGATCTTGATCGTGTCGATATCAAGCTCCAAGATGCGGTAGTAGTTTGAGTAACCGCTACCGAAATCATCGATCGAAATTTTGCAGTCGTAGGCGCGGATCTTGTTGATGAAGTCATTTACGATCTTGTAATCATCCACGCCCTCGCTCTCTAATATCTCAAAATACACGTGCTCGGGCCTTGAGCAGACACGTAGCTTTTTCTCGATGAGATCCCTTATGCTCTCGTTTGCGATATCGCTACTAGAAAGGTTCATAGAAAAGCTCGTGTTTGTAAATTTCTCCACGAGTCTAAATACGTGCTCGACGACCTTTTTGGTGATATCGTTATAAAGCGAAATTTTCTTTGCTATGTCCAAAAACTCGCCCGGATAACGGATCTTGCCGTTTTCGTCGATAAGGCGCACGAGCACTTCGTAGTATTTGACTCGAGCCGTTTCGCCAGATACGTCGTAGATCGGCTGACACTCGACGATCACAGTATCATTATATAGCGCGTTTTCGATGGTGCGCGACATGACTTGGTTGTGATAATACTGCTGTTCGATGTGACTATTTTCAGTATAAAACTGCGCCGTTTCGCCATTTTGTTTAGCTTCATGGTGAGCTAACATAGCCTGTGTTAGGCGGTTTGTTTGGGGCGTATCTTGAGGCATGCTAACGCCTATGGTTATTTTGATATTAGGGATAAATTCCTTTGCGCCTTCAACTGTAATATAAAGGTTATTAGCCTTAAAATAATCAATAAATCTGCGCACCGACAAATACGCATCATCGCCGCAATACCAAATACAAAACTCGTCAAACTGTACTCTGTAAATATCTGCGTCCATTTTATAAGTATCGATGCAAAGCTGAAGCGTCGTCGCAAATGAAGCAATGATGGCGTCCACGGTCTTTGTTTTGTAAAAAAATCGAAAATCCATAAAGTTGTTGATGTTTATGTAGATGATCATGCCGCCCGAGCCCTGCTCCATCCTTTGCGTTAGAGCAAAGTAGCTGCCAAGCCCCGTTAGCTTGTCTTTTAGCGCTTCGTTTTTCAGCTCTTTGTTTTTGTTTTCGAGCTCTTTTGTCATCGCGATCTCTTTGGTTTTATCAAATTTGATCGACATATAGCCGTCTTTGTCGCCGCTTTCGTTAAAGAGCGGAGAAAAAATTACCTGTTCATAGATTAGCTCGCCGCTTTTTGTTTTGCTGACTAGTTCGTCGGCTCGCCAAATTTGATCCGCTTCTATGGTTTTTAGCATATCTTGATAAAATTCATCGGGGTGCAGGCGAGACTTTATAATGTTTATATTTTTATCTTTTAACTCTTCAAATTTATATCCGAAATTTTGCTCGAAAATTTTATTTACGTATTTTACTTTTCTATTGAGATCGGTAAAAGTTATGGCATTAAAGCTATTATCTACGGCTTGCTCGAAACGATTTAGTAGCCTAATATTGCTTCTAGCTCTAACATAAGATATATAGATAAACACTGATGCCAACGCAAATAACGCAAACACCAATACTATCGTCTCGCGCAAATTTGACAATACGTTTTGTATATAATGTTCATTGCCTTTTTTTAGATTATATAGTTTTTTATTAATCTCAAGCGAATTTATACGGCCATAAATTTCTTGTACTTGTTCGTAGTAGCTGAGTAATTTTTGTACGTCGGCTAAAAATCCGGAGTCGCTTTTGCTTAACTTCGGCTCTTTTAAGTACTCGTTTAAAAGCTTCCTAGGTCCTTTTAGATCAATGTTAAAATCATACCTAAACATCAAAATTTGCGGCATAAGTTTGTTAAAATAAAATCCGTCTAGAGCTTCAAATTTCAAAATTATCTCGTCGTAAACAAGTTTTGCCATTGTCGTCACGGAGTTAAATTTATCCGTTAGCTCAACTCTCTTTTCAACCGCGTTTTCCAATTCGCTAAAAGTTTTTTCGTTTAGTGCGAGTTTTTCAAATGAGATTAGATTGTTCCCATTAAGCTTGCTAAGACCCTCCTTAAACTCTGCCGTATAGCGCGCCACTGCATCATAGTCGGCTTCAAGGAGGCTTTTATCAAATAAAAAATTTACCTCGCTATTGGCGTCCATCATATTCTCGATAGTACCCTTCCATTCATAGGCCGTTACTAAATCCTTGGTAGCCTTATATGTCATAATCGTACCGAAAAATGCGATACAAACGATGATAAAAAACAAAATTTTATGGAAGATTATCTTGTGTTTCATTTTAAAATTTCCGGTTTTTCGCCGCTTAAAGTCAGCAAAAATTTATAAAGTAAAAGCGTCTGATCATCGCTTAAATCGTAGTTTATATACTTTTTAGCAATAAATTTAATCGAATCCTTCAGGCTCGCTATCTCTCCGCTATAAAGATAAGGCGCCGTTTTTTCAATATTTCGTAAACTAGGCACTTTGTAGCGCGCCGTCTTATTGTCTTCGTTAAATTTTGGATCATAGTAGATGTTGGCGCCTAAATTTACGCCGCTGTGGCAGTTTATGCAGCCGATGGTTTTAAATAGTTCAAATCCGCGCTTTTCCTCGTCATTAAAAACGCTCTCGTTTCCGCCGATAAATTTGTCAAATTTGGCATTTGGCGTAACGAGGGCCTTTTCAAAATTTACCAGCGCATCGACGATACTTTCAAAGCTTACTCCATCCTCATAAAGCTCTTCAAATTTATTCCTATAAACGGAGTTTTGATTTACCTTTTGGACTAGAAATTTCGGCTCGCTAGCAAGCTGATTTTTGCCGGTCAAGCTCTGTTTTACCTGCTCGGCTATATCCTTAACTTCGCCGTTTTTAAAAAAGATAAAATTTAGCGCCGAATTTAGCGCAGTTGGCGGGCTAATCTCCTCGTCGGCGGAGATTTTTACGTTTTTTTTACTCGTACCGCTTAAGTCCCAGTAAAGGTTGTGGCATTTATCGCAAGATAGCGTTCCGCTGGGGCTTAGCGAGGCATCGAAAAACAGCTCCTTGCCTAGTCTGGCTTTTTGTTCGTCAAATTTTGGCTGAGCAATCGGAGATAAAACGTGCGAAGCGGCGAAAGCTTGAACGCAAAAAAAACATAAAACGCACGAAAATATCTGCAAAAACGCTCGCGCCAACAAAAATCCTTTTTAAATTTTAAATAAATAAAGCGATTATATCTTAAAAAACTAAAAGCTTCATTGAAGAGACGATTTTTTCCGTCACGTAGCCGTCTTTCGCGATGCTTTCTAGCCGCGATCTGACCGCGTTTTCCTCGTGCGCGAAATTTGCTATCTCTAAATGCCAAAGCGCGTTTTGCGTCATCTCCTCAAGCGTGCGTTTTTGCTCGCGAGACTCCTCGAGCACGCAGGAGTTAAAGGCGATATTTTCGCGGCGCAGGTACTCTTCAAAAAAATTCGCCTTTTCTTTAAAGCACGCTCTCTGCGAGCCTTCGTAAAAAAGCTCCAAAGCGCTTGAATAACGCGGTTTATTCCACCAAAGATAGACCCTTTTTTCGCCCAAATTTATAAATTTACTAAAATCCTCCTCATCCGCGATCGCGGGGCTCATCGTGCTAAAAGCCACGTCGTAAACGCGGTTTGGATTAAAGCTTTTAAAATCGCTTTGCACGGCGGTTAAATTTGAAATACTAAATTTAGCCGCGTCTTCAAGCATGACTTTTAGCATTTTGCCCGAGATATCCATGCCGGTTATCTCGCGGCAAATTTGCGCTAAAAGTAGCGTATGCACGCCCGTGCCGCAGCCGATATCCACGACGCTTTTGCCCTCAAATTTGACGCCAAACTCGGCGATCTTAGCATAAAGCCCTCTCTGAAAAACGCTAGGCTCACCCGTAAATCTCGTATAGCTCGCCGCCTTTTTGTCCCACATCTCTTTCATTTTGTTTGCCTTTAAATTTTTGCTACAATTTTAGCGTTTTTAGGAGCGAAAATGAAAATTTTTTACTACGAATTTACCGTGGGCGAGGACGCCATCGACGTGAATCATCACGCAAACAACGCTCACTACGTCATCTGGATGCAAGAAGCGGCCAACGCGCACTCAAACGCCGTGGGCGACCTCATCGAGACAAATCTCGCGCAAAACCGCACGTGGATGGTGCGCAGGCACGAGATAGACTACCTGGGGCAGCTGTTTTTGGGCGATAAGGTGAGCGTAAAAACCTGGACGCAACCCGAAAAAAGAAGCTGCTCGAAGCGTTTTTACGAGTTTAGTAAAGACGGCGCGCCGGTTGCTAGCGCGGTGACGACTTACGTATTTTTTGATCTCGCGCGCGGTCGTCCGATCGCGATACCGCCGGAGATTGCGAGACTTTACGAGGATTAGTTTTATAGCGCCCGCGTCAAATTTGAGTTTTTAAATTTGACGCAGCGGCCGCTTTAAATTTGCAGCGAAATTTGCTCGGCAAGCCGCTTTTAAATTTAATGTCGGAAAGCAGATTTAATCTCCGAATTTGCCGTCAAATTTAAGCGTAAATTTTAAAAACAATCATCGCAAACGCCCTTAACCACGACGCTTTTGACGTGATTTTGTTTTAGACGAGGCATGTCGATATTCGTCATCTTGTGGCAGACGTCGCAGACGAAATACGCCTTTGCCCCGCTTTCAAGCTCGTAGAAATTTTTGCGGTTATTTTCGCTTTTTAGCACGATGCCCTTAGTTTCAAAAAGATCCATACAGCGGTAAAAAGTGGTTTTGTTTGCGCCTATATGAGCTAAAATTTCATCATAGCTAAGCGGTGCGGCGGCGGCGCGTAAGATGTGTAAAATCTCTAGTCTAAGCGGAGTGATTTTGATATCATTTTTCGTTAAAAGCTCCTCAAAACCGGCTTTTTCTTCCAAATTTTCGCTCATATTTTTCCTCCGCGTTAAGAATTTTAGGGTATTATACCCTGAGTAAAATTAATTTGCAACTAAGTTGCTTTTGATATAATTTCGCCCAAATTTTAACACGGAAAGGATAAAAATGAGAAAAATTTTCGCGTTTTTATGTTTGGGCTTAGTCGCGCTATACGCCAAAGGACAAGTTAGCGTCAGTATTTTGCCGCAGGAGTATTTCGTCAAGCAAATCGCGGGCGACGCGGTCGAGGTAAACGTCATGGTAGGCAAGGGAGCCGATCCGCACACGTACGAACCAAAACCCAAACAAATGACCGCACTTGAAAAAAGCGATCTATACTTTGCTATCGGGATCGAGTTTGAAGATGCTTGGTTGCCGAAATTTCAAAAATCTTATCCAAACCTTAAAATCGTAAAAACCGACGCAGGCGTGGAAAAGATCAAATTTGAAGGTCACCACGAGCACGCGGACCACGATCATCTCCATGACGCCAAGCACGAACACGCTCACCACGATCACAAACACGAGCATGCAGGTCATGACCACCATGACCACGAGCATCACCACGGCGAATTTGACCCGCACATCTGGCTAGATCCCGTTTCCGTAAAAATCCAAGCTAAAAATATCGCCGCCGCGCTAAGTGAAAAATACCCTGAGAACAAGGCGCTTTTTGAGGCGAATTTGGCTAAATTTGAAGCTAAGCTTGACGAGCTTGACGGATTTATCAAAAACACTCTAGCAAACGTCAAAAACCGCGAATTTATCGTCTATCACCCGTCTTGGGGCTACTTCGCTAAACGCTACGATCTAGAGCAAATCGCGATCGAAGTAGACGGCAAAGAACCAAAACCGGCTGAGCTAAAAGAGCTCATCGAGGAGGCTAAAGAGCACGGCGTGAAGGTGATTTTCGTCGCTCCGCAGTTTTCTAAAAAAGCCGCGCAAACCGTCGCCAAAGAAAGCGGCGCTAGCGTCGTAGAGATCGATCAACTGCCGCTTGATTGGGACGCCGAGCTACGCAAAACGGCGCAAATTTTCGCAAAGAGCCTATAAATGAAATTTGGACGCATACTCGCCGTTTTAGCGCTTCTTGCGTCCTTTTTTAGCTTTGCGCATGCCTGTGCGCTCTGCGCGCTTTACACTCCGACCGCGCATGCCGACATTAAATTTAACCTGCAAGGCGAGACGATCAAAACGGTCACCGTAACCTGGACATTTTCTGAAAATTTCACCGAACTCACGCTACAAAGCTACGACGAAAACGCCGACAAAGCGCTTAGTAAAAACGAAGCGTGGAAGGTGCAAAAATCGCTGCTCGACTACATCGTGCCGCGCGGATATCTAACTAGCGTAGGCTACTACGACGGCGCGGGCGAGACGGTAAATCTGCACGCCAAAACGCTCTCGCAGCGGGTTTATCTAGATGAGGGCAGGCTAAATTTCGAGTATATTTTAGAGCTAAATTTAGCGGTCAAAGACGGCCGCGTCGTCACGGTCGAGGTTTTTGACCATGAGGGATTTTTTAACTTTAAAATAAGCTCGCCCGAGCCCTACGCGCTCACCGATAAAATTTATCTAGTTCCAAACGTAAATTTGAGCACGGCGTTTTTTGAAATGACTTCAAAAGCGCCTAAAATAGAGCCTGCAAAGCCAGAGCTTAGCTCGCTCGTTAAAGCGCAAAATAAGCAAAATTTAGAACAAATCGACGCCGAGGATAAGGCTAAATTTGACTCCGTTTCAGGCATGAGCCTACAGTTTTTGGAGCGCTTAAAAGAGCTCATCAAGATAAATAGCGCCGAGCTAAACGCGCTAAATTTCGCCCTGCTAGCCGCGGTTAGCTTTTTTTACGGATTTTTGCATGCCGCCGGCCCCGGGCATGCTAAGATGCTAACGGCTAGCTACTTCGTCGCAAACGGCGGCAGCTACTCGCGCGCTCTAGTTTTTGCGATGAAGGTCGGCTTCGCGCACGTGGCGGGGGCGTTTTTACTCGTGCTTTTTAGCTACGTTTTTTTAAACGCGTTTTTGACGAACAAGGTCAGCGACATAGCGGGCGCGATGACGAAAATATCGGCCGTAGCGATCGTTTGCGTGAGCCTTTACATGATCTACGCCAAGATTAAAAAAACGGCGCTAAAGCCAAAATTTAGCTTTGCTAGCGCGTCCGTTTCGGGTGAAAAAGGCGCAAATGGAGCGAGTAAGGTTTTTGGCTCAAATTTAAATCCAGCGTCAAATTTGAGCGTAAAATCGGTCAAATTTAGCCCTGCCGCTCACGAGAGCGAATGCGGCTGCGCGGCCTGTAAGGCCTCTAGCGAGGCGCCAAAAACCGCCAGCGAATGGCTCGTGGTGCTAGCTGGCTCGCTAGTGCCGTGTCCTGGTACGCTGCTGGTTTTCGTGCTGGCATTTAGCCTAAACAGCTACGCGGCCGGGCTTGCTAGCGGCGTATTTATGGGGCTTGGCATGGGCGCGGTGATATTTCTGGCGGCCGTTTGCGGCTTTAAGCTAAAGGGCGCGGTGAGATTTCGCGTGCTGCGGACTTGCTGCGAGTTTGCCGCGCTTTTTGTGATGCTAGGGCTTGGCGTTTTTATGTTTTATATTTCGGGTAAGGTGAGCGTTTTATGAGCGACATTTCGGTGCGAAATTTGAGCTTCGGTTACGATGAAAACCTCGTATTTGACGGTATAAATTTAGAGTACGACTGCAAGGATTTTCTAGCTATCATCGGCCCAAACGGCGGGGGTAAAAGCACGCTTTTAAAGCTGTTGCTAGGGCTAAACAAGCCAAGCGGCGGGACGATCGAAGTATTTGGCCAGGAGCCCGCTAGCGTGAGCAAGGCCGTGGGCTACGTCCCGCAAAATATCCCGATAAATCAAAGCTTCCCGATGCGCGTGCTCGAGGTCGTTTTAATGGGGCGGATAGATAAAAAGCTGTTTGGATTTTACGGCAAAGACGACAAGATAGGGGCCGAGGCGGCGCTGGAGCGCGTCGGGATGGGCGAATTTACGCGACGAAAGATCGGCGAGCTAAGCGGAGGACAGCGCCAACGCGTCTATATCGCGCGCGCGCTTTGCGCGAAGGCTAAAATTTTGATGTTAGACGAACCCACCGCCAGTATCGACACGAAGGGCCAAGCGGACGTTTATAAGCTGCTAAAGCAGATCAATGCTGAAGGCACGGGCGTCGTGCTCATTAGCCACGACGTAAATTTGACGCTAAATTTCGCCACCAAGGTTGCCTACGTCAATCACGATCTTTTCATGCACGAGATCGCACAGGGCTCAAAGCAGGATTTTATCGAGCATTTGGCGAGAGATCATAGGCATTTTTGCGATGTGGAGGTGGCGTTAAAGGAATGCGGCTGCGGACATCACTAAATTTGACGGCGGCTTGTCTTTTTCCTTTATACGTCGTTGGAAATTTCACCGAAGCTCGGTTACATACTATATGTATGCGCCCTCGCTCGGCTCATTTCCGCCTCGTCTAAAGGAAAAATACCGCGCCTTATCGTTTTGCACTCAAATTTGAAGCTAAATTTATAAATTTGAGTCACCTAGACCTGCATCGCAAAAATGTTAAACTAAAAAACACGCGACGCGATAGCATCAAATTTAAACCTGCACGCAGTGCAGCAACCTCTCACGTGCAGTGGGGTTGGTGGGGGTTTGGGGGCGGAAGGGGCGCTTCGTAAGTAGAAACCCCTTCCGCCTCCCAAAAAAAAGAAAAAGGGAGCTCTTTTGCTTCGCTATGCTAGCCTTGTGCCTGCATTCTCTTTGAGAGCTGCAAAGCAGAGCGCAATTTAAGCCCTTCCCCCTTAACAAGAAAATTAAATTTATGCGCGACGCTAAATTTAACCAAACCAAATTTAGCATTTTCGCGGTGCGGGTTTCGCCGAGTAACATCAAAAAGCGCCGAAAAAAAGTAAAAAAGGAAACAAATGCTAGAAGCTCTTAGCTTAAATTTTATGCAAAACGCCCTGCTGGCGGGCATCCTCGTTAGCATCGCTTGCGGTGTGATCGGCACGCTCACGGTCATAAACCGCATGGTTTTCATTGCGGGCGGCATCGCTCACGGCGCATACGGCGGGCTTGGTATCGCGTTTTATTTTTCGCTCGAACCGCTGCTGGGTGCGAGTCTGTTTTCGCTATTTTTGGCGCTACTCATCGCTACGATAACGCTCAAAGACAAAAGCAAGATGGACTCGGTTATTGGCGCGCTGTGGGCGTTTGGCATGGCGTTTGGCATCATCCTAACCGACCTGGCGCCGGGCTATAACGTCGATCTAATGAGCTATCTTTTCGGCTCTATTTTGGCCGTACCGCAGGGCGATCTTGTTTTCATGGCGGTTGCAAACTGCGTCATACTTGCGTCCATCGCGCTATTTTACCGCCAGTTTGAAGCACTTAGCTTTGACGCGGAGTTTGCGCGTCTTCGCGGCGTGCACACGACGCTACTATACTACGCGCTAACGTGCATGATGGCGCTAAGCGTCGTGATGACGATACGCGCGGTCGGACTCATACTGGTTATCGCGCTACTCACGATCCCGCCGTATATCGCGGGCGCTATATCAAGCCGCCTGGGCACGATGATGCTAAACGCCGCACTCATCTCGGCCGCGTTTTGCGTGAGCGGGCTGTGGCTGAGCTTTGAGGCGAATTTAACCAGCGGTGCTAGCATTATTCTCATCGCTTCGGTTTGTTTTTTTATATTTACGGCGGTAAAAAGGCGGTAGATTCGGCGTTTTAGAGTTAAATTTGATCAAATTTGGCTTGTGAGCCCACAGGCGACAGACTGCGCGGCGCTCTCAAATTTGGCTAAATTTAGGGATTAACTAGCTTTCGATTTACAAAATAAGGCAGTCTTTCCCATAAAATATGCTCATTTTTTGAAATATCGTATATCGTTTTTATCAAATTTTTATATTCGTCGCTTTCCTTGTCCACAACGCAATAAAATAAAAATCTTTTATTTTCATAAAAATAAATCTGGGTTTTAAAGGCTATGATATCGCCGCCGCTAGTCTCGAGATACCTAAAATACACGTCGCCGATACCAACTGTATCGCGCTGCGTTATAAAACGCTTATTCGTGACGTATAATTTTTTTTGCTTTGGCGGTCTTTACGCTTTGTCGTGCAAAAAGGCAAAATAAAAATGCGCAGCCCGCCGTCATAGCAAACCAAAGAGCACCTATGTCAAAACCTTGTCGCCCGCGTATAAAAGCAGTATCAAAAGACAAAGCGCCATCCTAACTTCTTTGTGAACGGTATGCGCGAGCTCAAATTCGCACAAAATTTTCTCGTCGGCATTAAGCTCTATCCACTTTGGTGCCGCTAAATTTTTATCCTCGTTCATTTTTTTTCCTTCCTTTGCGCGGTCAAATTTACGCCGAAATTTTTAATTTTAAACCTGAGTTTGGGCCGTGCACGTCAAATTTCGCTTTCGATGTGCCCGAATTTGAGCAAAATTTGGCACTCAAACTCGCCGTTAAAACCTTAAATTTAACCGTAAAATTCGGCCGCCCCGTATTTAAGCATGCAAAAGCCGCTAGCTCAAATTTCCCCGCAATTTTTTGTTTTTATAGTAGCTGCCCACCTCGCTAACGACGATGCCAAAGAGTATGAGGCCGGCTCCTGCTATCTGCACGCCGCTTAGTATCTCGCCGCCAAAAAAATACCCCACTATCCCCGCACTCACGGGCTCAAAGGTAAATATGAGCGAGGTTTTAACGGGCGTCGTGTAGCGCTGCGCCGCCGTCTGCACGAAAAACGCCAAAACCGTCGCAAACACCGACGTTACCGCGACTGCAACGAAAAACGCCTCGTCCAAAACGGGTACGACGCCGCGAGGCTCGAAAAACTGCGCCGCAACGAAACAAAGCGCCGCCACGACCGCAAACTGCGCGCTCACCATCCAGTATAGCTCGCACCTGCGCACCAAAACGCCCGTGAAAATGATATGCAGCGCAAAGCCCAGCGCGCAAACGACGCTAAGCGCCTCTCCCGCGCCAAAACCAAGCTCGCTGCCCGTTAGAAAATAAAGCCCCGCCGCCGACAAAAACGCGCCGATAAAGGCATAAACTACGACCTTTTGTCCGAAAAACGCAAGCGCGATAAATGGCGTAAACACGGCGTTTAGACCTGTGATAAAGGCGACGGTGGAGCTTGGAGCGTATTTGAGAGCGAAGGTCTGAAGCGTAAAGGCCGCAAACAAAAGCGCGCCTAAAAATGCGCCGAATCTTAGCGAATTAGGATCGATCTTGCGCGTAAATTTGAGGCTTATTAGCGACATCAGCGCGGCCGCGATCAAAAATCGCCAAAACAAAAGCGTAAAAACGCCGTTTGTCTTTAGCGTCTGCGCCATCGGCAAAAATGTCACGCCCCAGACCACCGCGATCACGAACAGCGCGAGGTCGGCCTTAAATTCGGTTGATTTTTTCATCTGATTTCTTTAGCTAAATTTAAGGGGCAAATTTAACGCAATTTCTCTAAATTCGGGCTTTATCGCGTCAAATTTGAGAGTCGCCGCCGCCTTGCTAGCTGGCAAACGGAGATAAATTTAAATGGAATAAAATCGCCGCGAGAGTAAATTTGGCGGCGATTTGATAAATTTGATTTTACGGCGGGTCGGTGCTTTGAACGAAACGACAAGCAAAACCCGCCGAAATTTAAGCTAAATTTTCCTTTTTAGCGCGCAGGTAGCTGCCTATCTCGCTAATCAAAACTCCGACCAAGATGAGCGCCGCGCCGCAAAGCCTGTACGCGCTGATGTCCTCTGCGCCGACGAAATACCCCATCGCTCCTGCGGTTACGGGCTCGAGGGTGAAAAATATCGCCGTTTTAACGGGCGTGGTAAATTTTTGCATAAGCGCCTGCGCGAAAAACGCAAACGCCGTACCCAGCACGCCCACGACTAGCATCGCTATGATAAACGCCTTGTCCGTGACGGGCGCGATTTTAGCGTCCTCAAAAACCAAAATAGCTGCAAAACAAAGCGCGACTAGGGTTAAAATTTCAAAATAAACCATATTTACGAGGTTGCATTTTTGCACCAAGCGGTTTGTTAGTACGATGTGAAAAGAGTAGGCGCACGCGCAAACCAGAGCCAAAATTTCGCCCAGCCCAAAGCCCACCTTCGTATCGCCTATCATATAAAGCCCCGCCACCGCAAACGCCACGCCCACATACGCGTAAGAGTAAATTTTATGCCTAAAAAGCCCCGCCGCGATAAAAGGCACCAAAGCCACGTTTAGCCCAATGATAAAGGCTACGGACGAGGTGTCGGCGTACTTAAACGCAAAAGTCTGGCTGACAAATCCCGCGAACAAAAACAGACCCAAGATCACGCCCGATTTTATATCAGGTGCGCTTATGTCTTTTAGCTTTTTATAAAATATCGCCCCGGCTATGATCGCCGCTAGCAAAAATCTCCAAAACAAAACGCCAAAAACGCCGTTAGTCGCAAGCGCTAACGAGGTGGGCAGATAGCCTAGACCAAAGACTATCGCAACAAATATCATGCCTACGTCGGCGCGAAATTCCAAACTATTTTTCACTATTCTCCCTTATTTTTACTTAAAAATTCCCTGCAGGATTTTCGTGCCCTGCTCCACGGCGCCGCCTCGCAGCGAGCTTTCTTTCTCGCTCATCACGTTAAATAGCCCGTCTAGCGTCTTGCGCGTGATATAGCCGTTTAGATCCTCGTCCTCTTGCGGGATGTATTCGCCCGCGCCCATGCTAGTAGCGATACCTTTTAGCTGCTTTGCGGTATCTGATTTTGCCAGCGCGCTGCCCGCGACGAACGAATTTAGCCCGTTGTACGCCGTGGCAAAGGTATTATCGCTCATCATTTTGGTGATGATCGGCTTAAACACGGCTTGCAGTTTCTCGCTCGAGTTTTGTTGCAAAAACTTCGTAAAGCTGTCCTTGCCGCCTTCTAGCACCTTTTTCACGTCCGCGTCGCTCATGTTTTTTATCACGCCCGAAAATACGTCTGCAGCCCCCGGCACGGCCGCGCTTGCAGCGTTGTTTATCGAGGTTACTAGCTCGTTCGCCCACTTTTCGCCGCCCACTTTTTTAGCCAAATTTGCCGCCGTTTCTAGGCTCTTTGGCAGCGGGATTTTAGCCGTGGCGTTATTTAGAAATCCCCCGTTTGATAGCTCCTTAACGGCGGCGTTTAGAACCGAGCTAACCGCGCTTTTGTAGTCGCCCGAGTTTGCCGCGCCCAGTATCTGCGCGCCTTGATTTAGCGTCTCTTTATTTAGCGCGTCCTGCCAGCCTGCCGCGTGCGCCGAAGCTGCGAGTAAAATAGCGCATAAGATCAAACTTTTCTTCATCGTTTTTCCTTAAAGTAAAATTCGGCGGTTATGATATTAAATTTCAGCTTTTAAACGGGTAAATTTGGGCCTTTTTAGGGCGAATTTACCCGCATTTTACGGCGCTAAGGGCTAAATTTACAAATTTAAATCCCAAATTTGAACCGCGATTTAAGGATTAAATTTAAGCGCAAATTTATAAGCCCCGTTCGTCTTTGCGGCGGGCGATTTAGAGTGTCAAATTTGGATGTAAATTTGAGCGAGATTAGCCGCAAGAAGTAAATTTTAAGCTAAAATTAGCCTTTTTGAAAGGACGAAATGGAGCTTTTACTTCTCTCTATCGCGCTTGCTATGGACGCGGCGGCGCTTAGCATCGCAAACGGCGCAAAATACCGCAATCTCGCGCTATCAAAGATTTTATTTATCGCGTTTGTTTTTGGATTTTTTCAGGCGGCGATGCCGCTTGCGGGCTACTTTTTGGGCGCGACGTTTGCGAGATTTATCGCGCAGATCGATCATTTTATCGCGTTTGCGATTTTGGGCTTTTTGGGCGTAAAAATGATCCGCGAGGCCTGTAGAAACGAGCTCGCGCAGGCCGTGAGCCTTGATACGAAGATGCTACTTTCGGGCGGATTTGCCACCAGCATTGACGCGCTAGCCGTGGGCGTGACGCTGAGCTTTACGGCTGCGGATATCTACTTTAGCGCCGCCGTGATCGGGATAGTGTGCTTTACGCTTAGCGTCGCGGCGTTTTACGTCGGTAAATTCGCGGGAGAGTTTTTGGAGCAAAAGGCGCTGATTTTAGGCGGCGCGATCCTCATCGCACTAGGTTTTAAAATCCTAATCACGCACCTTTTAGATCATGGGTTTTTGAGCTAAATTTAATACTTTGTGCTCAAATTTAGAAATCAAAACGCTGTTCTTAAGCCAAATTGTAAATAAAAATGTGGCGAATCAAATTCAACCCAAAATCTCGCTCGCAGCATAAAAACAAGCATAAAATTTAGGTCAAATTTAACCCCTGCCGCCGTAAAGCACCACGCAAGCGCCAAGCAAGCAAATCGCGCCGCCGATTAAGTCCCATTTGGTAAAGGCTTGTTTTTCTACAAAATGCAGCCAAAGCAGCGACGAGACGATGTAGATACCGCCGTAAACGGCGTAAGCACGCCCAGCGAAATCTAAATTTGCCCGCGTCAAAATATAAGCAAACGCCGCGAGTGACGCACCGCCGAGCCCCAAAAACAGCGCGCTTTTGCCCAGCCTAAAATACGCCCAAAAGCCAAAGCAGCCCAAAATCTCAAAAAACGCTGCCGCAAAATAAAGCGAGATTTCTTTTAGCAAAGTCCGTCCAGATCGATCTCTATGCCGACTGGGCAGTGATCGGAGCCCGTGATATCGCTTAGGATAAAGGCGTCTTTTAGGCGGTCTTTGAGGCTTGCCGAAATGAAAAAATAATCGATCCTCCAGCCGACGTTTTTAGCGCGGGCGTTAAAACGGTAGCTCCACCACGAATACGCGTCCGCGATGTCGCCACGTACGTGCCGAAAGGTGTCGATAAAGCCGCGTGCGACGACCTCGTCCAGCCACGCGCGCTCGATAGGCAAAAAGCCCGAGGTTTTGGCGTTTGCTTTTGGATTTTTGAGGTCGATCTCGCGGTGCGCGGTGTTCACGTCGCCGCAAAATATCACGTCCTTGCCCTGTTTTACGAGCTCCTGGATGTAGGCTAGAAATTTAGCGTAAAAGTCCATCTTGTAGGCTAGGCGCGTCTCGTCTTTTTGCCCGTTTGGAAAGTAGATGTTAAAAAGTACGACGTTGCCGAATCTATGCTCCAAAACCCGCCCCTCGTCGTCGTCAAAAAACGCCGCTTTTTGCGTAACGGAGCTAAATTTAGCCAGGCTCATCACGCCGGAATACCCCGCTCTGGCTGCCGAATTTACGCTGATTTCATTAAATCCAAGTTTGTAAATCTCGGCGGGCACGTCGCTCTCGCGCACCTTGATCTCCTGAAGGCCCAAAAAATCGGGTCTATGCTGCTCTAGCCAAGCAAAGCCGTCTTTGGCGGCAACCGCGCGCAGCCCGTTTACGTTCCAGCTGATTAACTTCAAATTTTATCCTTTGTTAAATTTGGCGTATTGTATCGCAAGAGCCGTAAAATAAGCTAAAATTTAGTAAAATTAGGATCATTTTAAGGAGTAAAAAATGAAAAAAATCATCGTTTTATCGCTTGCGCTTGCCGCGTTTTTGGGTGCGAAAGAGATAGATACTGCCAAGATATTTTTGTCAGACGTCAAGTCTATGCACGCGTTAAAATCGTTTTTAAAAAAGAATAAAAACGATATCGTAAAGCTAAAACTCAGCTACTGCGTCAATGAAAACAGTATGCAATACTTAGAAGCCGAGGCAAGCAAGCGTAAAGAGGACGAAAACTATAGCCATTTGAGCGAAAATTTCGTTATGGCGGACGGCAGCAAAATAACCTACGAAGGAAAAAATTACGACTTTGGCGAAGGATATAACGGAGATGTAAACACAGGCATTGAATACGGCGAACTAATGCTGGACGAGCCTAACAGCAATCATCTCAAAAATATATTTTTAAAAGTCGGAAATTCAAATTTTGGGCAGATATACAAATGGGAATACGAATGGCCTGACGAAGAAGAGGGAAACAAAAAATGTAAATTTGGGCAAGTCGCCCTAGACGGCGCGTTTTACGTATACCACGAAGACGAAAATGAAAAAGGTCGAGAAATGTATAAATACAACATGAGACCGGAACTTATGGGGCAGGATCCGGGCGATAAATACGATGCCTTTTTTCTCGATCCCGTCGCGAAAAAATACTTTAAACTGCTAGAATACAAGTAAATTTAGCGCGATGACGGAGTTAGAGAGGGAGATTTTCGGTCAAATTTTGGGCGAGAAAAAGATGGAGATCATCTTGTTTTTAGCCCAAAATGCAGACGAAAACGGCTTCATAACCGTTAAAATTTTAGATATCTGCGAGCGGACTGATGCTAGCAAGCCCACCGTCACGCAGACTATCAAGCTGCTTGAAAATCGCAAAATTTTCGAGCGAGTGAAAAATGGGATTTATAGATTTAAAAATTTAAAGGAACTAGAGAAAAAATGAGGAAAATTTGGATACTCGTCGCTGCGGTTGCGCTCGCAAACGCCGCGATAGACGAGGTCGGGCTAAATGCCTGCATAAATAAAGGCGACGCCGCGAGCTGCGAAAAAACGCTCGCCGCGCTAGAAAAAAGCTGCTCGGGCGGCGACGCGCTGGCTTGTTACTTTGCTGCGGAGTTTTACGCCAAAGGATTAACGGGCTACAAGGACGGCGCAAAAGCCTTTGCAATCTATAAAGACGCTTGCGCCGCTGGGAGCGTGGAGAGCTGCTACGAAGAGTCAGTGTTTTATCTAAAAGGCGACGTCGCGCAGCAAAGCTTTGAGCTATCGGGCGAGCGACTCAAAAAGGCCTGCGAGCTTGGCTCCAAACGCGCGTGCAATATACTTGAACTAGCGAAGTGAAGCTGTTTTTGGCTGCATAAAAACGAGCTTTAATGTGCGGCAAAATGCGAGCGCGGGGTTAAATTTTAGCTTCGGCGCGAAATTTTAAATTATTTCTAGTTATTAAATTTGGGTAATTTGCTACAAAATTTCACTCAAATTTTACAAAGCCGCTTGCAATAAATTAGACGCCTTGTTTATGGTTATAAATTTGAGAAATTTACGGGTTTTGCTATTTTTATAGAACCCGATTTCGAGCGCTAAATTTGGCTTTGACGGACGGTTTTTGTTTTGCGTATCGACGGTGCGGTAGGCTGGGAATTTGATAAATTTTAGTTGGATAAATTTGAAAATTTTATGTGTTATGGACGACCAAATTTTATCGGTTTACATACTTCAACTTAGTTTTATTTGATATTTTCCAACGCTAAATTTAAAAAAGCAGATCCGAATTGACAACTATTTTTCAGAGATTTTTACCTAAAACGCGAAGATAAGTTGTTCTCAAATTTAACTTGCATGACGACTCCGTCTGCAGCAAAATTTGCATCCAAATTTAACGAAAATATCGTGTCAAAAATGCCAAATTTTGAGTTAATTTTAAAATTTACAAATCGGCGTCCGAGATCGCTTCGGCTTGATAATGCGCAATCAGCGGCTCCTCTGGGCTCTTATCTCGTCAAAAAGCCCAGCTGCCATTATCGCGTCGAGGCGGTAAAGCGTCAAATTTATGCGGTGGTCGCTGATGCGGTTTTGCGGGAAGTTGTATGTGCGGATACGTCCCGAGCGGTCGCCCGTGCCGACTTGACTTTTGCGCTCGCTGGTTTCTTTGGCTAGGCGCTCTTCTTCTTGGATCTCGTAAAGGCGCGCTTTTAGCACCTTCATCGCGGCTTCTTTGTTTTTGTGCTGGCTTTTGCCGTCTTGGTTCGTGACGACGATACCGGTCGGGATATGAGTGATGCGCACCGCCGAGTCGGTCGTATTTACCGACTGTCCGCCGTGGCCCGAGCTGCGCATAACGTCGATACGAAGGTCGTTTGGATTTATCTCGATCTCGCTGTCTTCGACCTCGGGCATGATAGCGACTGTGACTGCAGATGTGTGCACGCGGCCCTGACTTTCAGTCTCTGGCACGCGCTGGACGCGGTGAGTGCCACCCTCAAATTTGAGCCTTGAGTACGCACCCTTGCCCTTTATCAGCAAAATAATCTCTTTAAAGCCGCCCGTGTTGCCTTCGCTTTGGCTTACGATCTCAAATTTATACCCGCGAAGTTCGGCGTATCTGGCATAGGCGTTAAACAAATCGCCCGCAAAAAGAGCCGCTTCGTCTCCGCCCGTACCTGCACGGATCTCTAAAAATACGTTTTTATCGTCGTTGGGATCTTTTGGAAGGAGTAAAATTTTAATCTCTTCTTCGAGATTTTCTTTTTGGGATTCTAGATTTTTTAGTTCGTCTTTTGCTAGTTCGCCAAGCTCGGCATCATCGAGTAGAGCCTTATTTTCCTCGATATCTGCGAGAGTTTGCAGATAGGACTTTGCAGCCGAGGCGATATCTTCTAAATTTGATTGCTCTTTTGAGAGCTTGGTCATATTTGCGATATCGTTTGTGATAGACGGATCGCTAAGCAGACGAGAGAGCTCGTCGTAGCGATCCAAAAAAGGCTGCAGTTTGTCGGCTAACATTAAAATTTAGATTAAGCAGATAGTTTGTTTACGAGTTTTGCGAGGCGTCCTACGCGGCGAGAAGCTGTTTGTTTTTTCAAAAAGCCCTTACTAACGAAGCTGTGGAAATCTTTGTTTGCCACTTTAAACGCGTTTAACGCAGCTTCTTTATCGCCTGCCTCAACGGCTACGCGCACGGCTTTAGTGATATTTTTAAGCCTGGTGCGGTAAAATCTGTTTCTTTCAGTCCTTTTGATAGTCTGTCTGGCTCTTTTTTCAGAAGATTTATGGTTTGCCATAATGTCCCTTTTGTCATAATTTTAGTCCGTGATTATATAAAAATCAGTTTTAAAATCCGCTTAATTTAAGTAAAATTTAAAGCGAGGAAATTTACAACTTAAATTTGGATATTTTTTGATAGAATAGGTCGAAAATTTAATGAATTTATGGAATTTGGCGGGCAAATTTTATCTTACCATAAATTTAAAAGCGCAGTGTTTGCCACCCAAAAAGTTGATAAGGCTTTATATCTTGAGATAGATTTAAAAGTTGCGACGCAAAAATAAAGCGGAGCGGACTGGTCGTCCGTGAGCATTTATTTTTGCTAGCCCTTTTAAATATACTCAAGAGATAAGGCCGTAGAAATTTTAAAAAAAGGAAAGATAATGAAACTATTCGGTACCGACGGCGTCCGCGGCAAAGCGGGCGAAAAACTCTCCGCCGCAACATCCATGCGCCTTGCTATGGCTGCAGGGATATATTTTAGGCAGTTTGCGTCGCATACAAACACTATTTTACTAGGCAAAGACACGCGCAAAAGCGGCTACATGATCGAGACTGCCATCGTCGCGGGGCTCACGGCCGTGGGCTACAACGTCCGCCAGATCGGCCCGATGCCTACTCCCGCGATCGCGTTTCTCACCGAAGATATGCGCTGCGACGCGGGCATCATGATCAGCGCCTCGCACAACCCGTACTACGATAACGGTATTAAATTTTTTGATAGCGAAGGCAATAAACTGGGCGAAGAGGCCGAAGCGCAGATAGAAAAGATTTATTTTGACGACGCGCTCATAGAAAGATCGCAAAAACAGATGCTCGAAATCGGCGCCGCAAAGCGCATCGACGACGTCATCGGTCGCTATATCGTGCAGATCAAAAACTCATTTCCTAAAAACCTAAGCCTGCACGGGCTACGCGTGGTTTTAGACGTCGCAAACGGCGCTGCTTATAGGGTCGCTCCAACTATCTTTAGCGAGCTAGGAGCTGAAACCATCGTCATAAACGACGAACCAAACGGCAGCAACATAAACCTAAACTGCGGCGCGCTCTATCCGCAAAATTTAGCCTCCGAGGTCGTGCGATTACGGGCCGATCTGGGCTTCGCGTTTGACGGCGATGCCGACAGACTCGTGGTCGTCGATGAATGCGGCGAGGTGGCAAACGGCGATAGTTTGCTAGGCGTCATGGCAGCATTTTTACAGGAAAACAAAGCCCTAAAAGGCGGCGCGGTCGTGGCTACGGTGATGAGCAACGCAGCGCTCGAAGACTACCTAAAATCCCACAAAATCAAGCTCCTGCGCGCAAACGTCGGCGACAAATACGTGCTTGAAAAGATGAAAGAAAACGGCACGAATTTTGGCGGCGAGCAGAGCGGTCACATCATATTTAGCGACTACGCAAAGACAGGCGACGGGCTCGTGGCGGCGCTGCAGTTTGCGGCACTGGTGCTAAAAAAAGGCAAAAAAGCGAGCGAAATTTTAAGCGAAATAAAACCGTATCCGCAAATTTTGCTAAATTTAAAGATAACCGAGAAAAAGCCGCTTGAAAGCATCGCCGGACTAAAAGAGCTTGAAGCAAGCCTCGCAAAAGACGGCATCCGCTCGCTATTTCGCTACTCTGGCACCGAAAATCTCATCAGGCTTTTACTCGAGGGCAAGTGCGCCGACGCGCTAAAAACCCACATGGATGAGGTCGAAAAATTTTTCGTAAAAGCACTAAATGGCTAAAATTTTAGGCATTTTTTTCGCGGCTTTTTTCGTCGTTTTCGCACTCGATCAGGCGGTCAAACAGATATTTTTGGGCGGTTTTTCGTGGCAGGGCGAGTACTTTTCGCTAGTGCTTGCTTACAACCGAGGCGTGGCGTTTTCGATGTTTGCGTTTCTTGGGCAGTGGCTCAAATTTATCCAGCTAGCGCTGATTGCGGGCGTTTGCGGCTATCTGCTTTGGCGGTTAAAGCGTAAATTTGACGCGCGGGCCGCGGCGAAAACGGAGCCAAATTTGAGCGCAAACGGCGAAAAAAAGGAAATCCTAGAGGAGCACGCGCTGGGAGCAGGTATAATCCTAGGCGCGGGTAGCTCAAATTTGCTCGACCGTTTCGTTCACGGCGGCGTCGTGGACTACGTCTACTGGCACAAGTGGTTTGAGTTTGCGATATTTAACCTCGCCGACGTTATGATCGACGTCGGGATCGTGCTCATACTCTGGCAGAGCTTCGCCGCTGGGCGAAAAGGTGCTAAAAATGGGTGATAACGTTTACATAGCCTACGCGCTTTGGCTACTGACGGGTTGGTTTGGCGGGCATAGATTTTATCT